>DASVWQ010000249.1:0-6924 GCA_036393135.1 Ktedonobacterales bacterium | reverse complement strand
CAGCGCGGTGAGGTACTGTGGCAGCCAGCGCAGCGCCTCGGCGAGAACCGCGCCCGCTCGTCCCACCCGCTCCGCCGACGCCAGCGCGCGCAGGTAGTGGCCAGCGTGATCGCTGGCGGCGGCCCGCTCCAGCGGTGGCGTGGGCAGGCCATGCGCTGCGAGCGCCCGCTCCCACACGCGCGCCGATTCGCCGCCGATGACTGGGGGCGCCTCCAGGTAGAGCGAGGCGTAGGGCGGCTCCTCCAGCAGCAGCAGGCGCGTGTACTCCGCCCGCAGCGCCAGCAGCGCGGCCTCATCCGTGGATGGCTGGAGCGCCGCCGCCAGCGCGGGGTCGGTGGCAAGCGTCCGCGCGGCCCCCGGCTCCAGCTCACGCAGGAAGAGGTCAGCCAGGGTGTCGAGCAGCGCGGCGCGTCCCGCCCGCACAGCGTCCCGCGCCGCCGGACGCCTAGGCATCGGTTGTCTCGCCCGCCGTAAGTTGATAGGCCTTCGGGTCAGGGCGGTCTGGGCGCAGAAACCAGTGTGGTCGCCGCGTGCCATCCGGGCCGGGGGCCGGGCGCGTCTCCGCCAGCCATTCCTTGTAGATCGCATGGGCCTGCGCGCTATCGACGGCGATGTCACCGTAGCGGTCGCCCACGTGCGCGGCCTCGATCCGCACCTTCTGGTGCCAGCAGTGGCTGCCGCTGACTGGATCGGGATGGACCGCGAACGTCAGGTTCTGGTGGACACCCGCGTCCGTCCACCAGATGCGGCTGGTATCCGGATCGGCGCTTGCGTAGGGCTGTGGGCCGCGAATCTGGCGCAGCTTCCACTGGTCGCCGTCGTGGTCAAGCGAGGCGAGCGCCGACGACCAGCCGCCCTGGGTCCGATACTCTGGCAGGGTCCAACGGCCCATGTGGTGCGAGCAGGCGACCACGCCGGGGCGAATCCCCTCCGTGACCCACACGCGCGGTACAAAGAAGCCAATCTCCGTATTCACCCGCGCCAGCGAGCCAGTCGTCAGGCCGAAGCGTCGCGCATCGGATGGGTGCATCCAGAGCGGGTTGCTGTGGGCGATTTCCGTCAGCCACTTGGCGTTGTTCGAGCGCGTGTGGACCAGCACAGGCAGGCGGAATGTCGGGATGAGCGCGAAGTCGCCCCGCTCCACGTCGAGCCGCTCTGGATGCACATGGCTTCTGATGTAGGTGGGCAGCGCATACTCAGGCCACTTCCAGTCGCGCAGGGTGCGGCTGTAGAACTCCAGCTTGCCGCTCGGCGTCGGGAAGCCCGCCAGCGCCTTGCCATCCACCCGCACGCCGACCTGCGCGCCGCGCTCGCTCGTCGCCGGAGCGGGCCTGGGGACCACGTTCGCGGTGTGTGGGCGCGAGCGTTTCGTCCAGACGATGTTGGTCGCCTCGTCCACCGAACCTTCGGCCAGGTCTTCCGCCGCGACTGGCTCCTCATACGGCATTGCGGCGCCCGCGCGAATCTCGAACGCGCCGTACTTGCGCATGTAGGCCAGCGGCGTCAGGCCCTCCTTCGCGGCGGCTTCGGGCAGACCCGGCACGCTATTCTCGAAGATCCAGCGGTAGTACTCGTCCACCGTCAGCTTCTCGCCGGGGCGGTACGGCGACTCGTAGAGCTTGCGGATACCGAGTGAGCCATCAGGGTCAATGCGCCAGGATAGCTCTATCCACCACTCATTCTCTTCCCAGACCTCGCCGGGGTTCGCCTCCCAGGTGTACTGGACGGGTTTGCCCAGCCGCTCCATCGCCACTCGCAGCACTGGCTGGCGGAAGCCAATCCACTGCCCGGCGTAGGTCTCGTAGCTGTGCAGATCGTGCCGCTCGGCGCCGACACCCATCGGCAGCACATAGTCGGCGAACCAGGCGGTTTCGCTCCAGGTCGGTGTCATCGCCGCGTGCAGCCCGATCTTTGACTCATCCACCAGCATCTCCATCCAGGCGAAGCCATCGGGATTCGTCCAGACCGGGTTGTAGACGCGGGTGAAGTAGACGTCGGCCTTGCCACGCCCCTCCTGGAGGAAGTGCGGCAGCAGGAAGCTCATCTCGTGGTGCGAGAGCGGATACTCCTTTGGCCAGGTCAGCTCATTCCAGACCTGCTGCTTCTGTGGCTCGGCGAAGGGACGCGGCACAAACTTGTCGTAGATGTTGGGCGAGACGCCGCCCGGCGTGCCAACGCTCCCCGTCAGCACATTGAGGAAGAACAGGCAGCGGGCGACCATCCACCCGCCGAGGTTGCCCGCCGCCGCCGCGCGCCAGTTGTGGGCGGCGAACGCGGAGCCTGCGCGGCCAATCTCGCGCGCCACCTCCACGATCTGCGCCGCCGGGACACCGCTCTCGCGCTCGGCGAACTCTGGCGTGTACTCGGCGTAGAGCGTCTTGAGGATGCGCTCGAACTCCCCGAAGGTCTGCGGGGCCGTTGGATGCTCATCGCGCAGGTACTCGTCCCAGTTGGTCCAGCGGCGCACGAACTCGCGGTTATAGCTGCCCTCCTGAATCAGGATGTTGGCCATCGCCAGCAGAGCCGCCGCCTCCGAGCCGGGAAAGGTGGGCATCCAGTAGTCGGCCATCGAGGCGGTGTTTGAGAGGCGGGGGTCCATGACGGCGAGCTTCGCGCCGCGCTTCTTCGCCTCCATGATGCGCTGGGCGTGCGGGTTGAAGTAGTGGCCCGCCTCCAGGTGGCTGCTGATGAGCAGAGTGAAGCGGGCATTGGCGTAGTCGGGCGAGGGACGGTCAACGCCCATCCACGCGGCATAGCCGAAGCGCCCGCCAGAGGAGCAGATGTTGGTGTGGCTGTTGTGCGCGTCCACGCCCCAGCTTTGCAGCACGCGCTCCATGTAGCCATCTTCGCCGGGGCGCCCGACATGGTACATGATCTCGGTCTTGCGCTCCTCGATCAGCGCCTTGCGGATGCGCGCGGCGAAGGTATCGAGCGCCTCGTCCCAGGTCGTGCGCTCCCACTTGCCCTCGCCACGCTTGCCCACGCGCTTCATCGGGTAGAGGATGCGCTCAGGGTCGTACACCTGATTGAGTGTCGCTGGCCCCTTGGCGCACGTGCGGCCCCGGCTGCCGGGATGCGCCGGGTTGCCCTCAAACTTGCGGATGCGCAGCGTCTCGACATCGATATAGGCCAGCAGGCCACAAGCGGACTCACAGTTGAAGCAGGTCGTCGGCGCCAGCGTGTAGGTGCGCTCGACCCGCTCCGGCCACGCCTTCGCCTCCAACTCGGTCCAGCGATCCCATTGGTCGCTGGGCGGGTATGCGGGTAGCTCGCCGTTCCGTGAGCCTATGGATGCGGCTGGCGCGGCGGGCGCGGCGGGCGGCGTCATCGCGCGGGCGGGCGCTGCTGGCTCCGCGCGGCCAAGCGTCGCCGCGAACCGCCGGAAGTCATCCGCTGACAGGCGCATGGCTGCTTCCTCTCTGTCTAGCTGAGTGGCGCGGCCTGCCCGGCCCGCACGAACGCATCTTCATAGCCGACCAGCCCGATCAGCGCGGCCAGCGCGGCAATCGGCGCCAGCGCCACGAACGCGCCCGATCCCGCCAGCGCCACCGCCAGCAGCAGGACTGGCAGCGCGATGCCCAGCGCGACGCCGATGCCCCAGAAGCGGCTGGCCAGCGAGCCGCGCGTGAGTTCGCGCTCGCCCCAGGCCGCGTTCGCGGTGCTGGCTGGCGAGATGAGCGCGAGGCCGATCAGCCCGCCGTGGACCAGCAAGGCGACCAGCCCCGTCAGCGCGAGCGCGCGCACGAGGGCGGCGGGCTGCCCGGTCAGCGCCGCGACCGCCGCCAGCGTCAGCGCCCCAGCGATGAACGCCTGGGCCAGCAGCGACGCGGGCAGCAACGGCTCCTGCCAGAGGTCGCGGCCCTCCGCCTGGCCAAAGAGGAACGCGGTATAGACCGCCGTGAGGACGGCGAAGAGCGCTACCAGCCAGGTAAACGCGAGTGGCGGGGCTGGCGCGATGAGTTCGATCAATCCCCACAGCGCGAGCAGCGCGCCATAGGCCATCAGCGCGAAGGCGCCGAGGGTCAGCCAGGAGCGCCATTGCGGCTTGAAGACGATATAGAGGAAGCGTTCTGGCCGCTTGAGATCGATCACCAGCAGCAGCGTCGTGAGGCCGAGGAAGAATAGCCCCGCGACGACGGCGCCTAGCGCCAGCGGCTCCGCAAGGGGGATGCGCGCCGTCAGCAGGAGGGCCAGCGCCAGGAACAGGCCCGCCGCGAGTGATTTTGTCAGCAGGTAGGCCGAGACATGCCAGCCCCAGGGCTGCTCGTGGCGCACATTGTATGCGACCTGCGCGTGGTCGGTGTGCGCCATCCAGCTTGCGTTGGCGGGCGGCGCGGCGGTCGTGGCCGCTGGCGGCTCGTTCCACATCGCGCCGAGCGGCTGTGGCAGCGCCTCTGGCATCAGCGCCGTCTCGTCGGCGCCAAGGTAGAAGAGCTTCGGCTCTGTGCCTTGCTCTGGCCGCCGCACGCTGACCGATTCCCGCCCGATGAGCTGCGAGATGCGAGTTGTGGGGTTATCCAGGTCGCCGAAGATGATCGCTTCTTCCGGGCAAACCAGCACGCACGCGGGCTGAAGCCCCTGATCGATGCGATGGGCGCAGAAGTTGCACTTGGCGGCGGTGTGGGTGTCGGGGTCGATGTAGATCGCGTCGTAGGGGCAGGCCTGCATACAACTCTTGCAGCCGATGCAGCGCGACTTGTCGAAGTCAACAATGCCGTCTTCGCGCTTGAAGAGCGCCCCGGTTGGGCAAATCTCGACGCAGGGCGCGTTGGCGCAGTGGTTGCACCGCTCGACGAGGAAATGGCGCCGCGAGTTGGGAAACTCACCCTTCTCGATGTACTTGACCCAGGTGCGGTTGACGCCAAGGGGGACATCGTGTTCAGACTTGCAGGCGACCGTGCAGGCATGGCAGCCGATGCACGCGCGTTGATCGATGAGGAAGCCGTAGCGCATTCGGGAACGCTCCTCTCCGAGCGGCTGCGAAGACTCAGGATCGGAAGGAGCCGCGATGCGCGCGTACCGCGCGAGCGCGCGCACGCCGCGCCACTGCTGAGTACAGGCTCGCCTGCATGGGTGCCGCCTTCGGCGTCACTCGCGCGAGTGACGCTACTATAGCGAAGGGCGCTTGCCGTGTCAAGCGCCTTCCGCAGCGCGAGCGGCGCCGAGGTCGCGCTGGTTTCCAACGTGAAGGAATGTGGCGCCATTGATGCGGCGGGCGCCCAAATCGTCGCGCCGCGATACGCCGCCCGCACGATGGGACGGCGGACGGCGCGACGCATAGAAGGAGTGTGCGAGTGAGTGTCACGATCATTGGCGCGGGCAAGATGGCGCGCGGCATTGGCATGCGGATGGTCCAGGCGGGCGAATCCGTCACCATCATGGACCGCACACCAGAAAACGCACAGGCGCTCGCGCAGGAGTTGGATGCCACCTCCAGGTTGGGCGCGTTGGTGAAGGCGGCCCCGCTGGGCGGTCCGATCATGGATGATATGGTCGTGCTGGCGCTGTTCTATCCGGTCGAGAGGGAGGTCGTCGGGCAGCTTCAACAGCAGTTGGCGGGCAAGACGACTGTCGAGATTACCAATCCGACGAACGAGGCTTATGATGATCTTGCCACCCCGCCGGGAAGCTCCGCCGCCGAGGAAATCGCGGCGATGCTGCCCAACTCCATCGTCGTGAAGGCGTTCAATACCACCTTCGCTGGGACGCTGGTAGAGGGCAGCGTCGCCGGGCAGCCGCTGGATGTCTTCCTGGCCAGCGACGACCCAAACGCCAAGGCGCGGCTGGCGCTCATCCTGAAGGCGGGTGGTCTGCGCCCGCTGGACGCTGGCCCGCTCAAGCGCGCCCGCCAGCTCGAAGGGCTGGGCCTGCTGCACATCACGCAGCAGTTCACGCTCAACACTGGCTTCAGCAGCGCGGTGAAGATCATCTCCTGATCGCCAGTGGAGCTAGGCGCGCCAGATCAGCCCTGCCCGATGCGCGCCCGCGCGATCCGCTCGGCGGTGGCTTCGCCCGGCTCGGCGGTGAAACTGAGCGCGCTCACCCACTTCACGCTGGTGAAGCAGGCGCCGTCCGCGATCACCAGGCGCCACGGCGCGCCATGCTCCGGGGTCAGTGGCGCGCCGTTCAGCGTATCGCAGAGCAGCGCGCGGTCGAGGTGGTCGAGCGACATCTCATAGGAATATGGCCCCGCGCCGATCCGTACCCAACGCGCGGCGGGCAGTGGCACACACAGCGCCACCACCTCGCGCAGCGCCACGCCCTCCCAGACCAGGCCCTCCACACGCCAGCCCTCCTCGCAGGCGAAATCGCCGTCGAATCGCGCGCGGGGCAGCTTCGCCAGCTCGGCGCGGGTCAGCGCGTCGCCGCGCCACGCCAATCCAGCGATCCGCAGGTCGCCCGTGGCGAGGTCAAGCTGCTCGGTGGGCAGCGGATGAGCGGGCAGGTCATCGCGTGAAGTGGTCATAGCGCCTTCTCCTGGACGGTGATGGCGACATCCTGCGCCGTCTGGGGCTGGCGACGGAGCTGGCAGACACAGGGCCTCGCCGCCAGCCGGTAGAGAGCGACATGCCCGTCATAGGATGGCGGCAACTTCTCGCCAGCGCCGATTTCTACCCTTCGGAATGAGTCATCGTCCACCCGCAGGTACGCTCCGGGCGGCGCGGACTCGCCCGCCTGGAACATCCGCACGCCGCACTCTTCGCATTCGGCGTCATTATCGTGTCCCATAAGAGCAAAAACCTTTCTGGCGCGCTACTCGCTGGCCGGGAATGGCTGCGGATACAGCGCCCGGAACCCGCCAATCTCTGGATAGAGGCAGGCTTCGATGGTCGCCTGGAGCGCCCGCAGGTGGTCGAGGTCGTGGTAGGCCCACTCGATGATGTGTTCGCGCGCGGTGATGCTGCCGTAGTGGCGATGCAGCCC
>DASVWQ010000248.1:0-5805 GCA_036393135.1 Ktedonobacterales bacterium | reverse complement strand
CGGCGCTGCGCCGAGACCGCCATCAACCCGACGGCGGCGGCGGCCAAGTTCGCCAGCGAGTCCGCATCGGCTGACTAATCTCCGCGCATGGCCGACCCAGCCACGCGCATCCGTACCAGTGAGGAATACCGTATGGCAGATGTGATCTCGACTTCGCCCATGCGCTCCGACGCCTCGCCTCCGCACAACCCCATCGCAGAGTTGCTAACGCCGGAGGGGACACTCACCGCCGAGGGCGAGCGGCTCGCCGGGGTGAGCGATGAGACGCTGCGCGAGCTGTACCGCCTGATGGTGGTAATGCGGCGCCTCGACCAGGAGGGCCTGAACCTCCAGCGCCAGGGCGAGCTAGGCCTCTGGGGGCCGACGCTGGGCCACGAGGCGGCGCAGGTTGGCGGCGCGCTGGCGATGCGCGCGACCGACTGGATCTTCCCCTACTACCGCGATTTCGGCATGGCCATCGTGCGCGGGGTCGATCCGGGCAAGCTGCTAACCATCTTTCGCGGGCTGCGCCATGGCGCGTGGGATCCGCATGAATACCGCTTCGCGCCGTTCATCATCCCTGTTGGCACGCAGGTTCCGCATGCGGTCGGCTATGCGCTGGGCTGCAAGCTCGATGGCGACGACACCGCCGTGCTGACCTGCTTCGGCGAGGGCGCCACCTCGACGGGCGACTGGCACGAGGCGATGAACTTCGCTGGCGTCTTCAAAGCGCCGGTGGTCTTTCTCTGCCAAAACAACCAGTGGGCCATCTCGGTGCCGATGAGCGAGCAGGTCGCCGGGCGCATCGTGGACCGCGCGGCGGGCTATGGCTTCCCGGGCGTGCGGGTGGACGGCGCCGACGCCCTGACGGTCTACGCCGTCGTCCAGATGGCCGCCGACCATGCCCGGCGTGGCGAGGGGCCGTACCTGATCGAGGCGCTCTCATACCGTCTCGGCCCGCACACCACCTCCGACGATCCGACCCGCTACCGCACGGAGGAAGATGGAGCGGCGTGGCGCGCCCATGACCCCATCGCGCGGGCTGAGGAGCGGCTGCGGCAGCGCGGCGCCTGGGATGACGCCTTCGCCAGCGCGTGCCAGCGCGAGGCGGATGAGCGCGCCGCCAGTATGCGCGCTACGCTGATCGCCGCGACGCCAGACCACCCCGCCTCCGTCTTCGATCTGGTCTACGCCAACCCGCCGCAGACACTGCTGCGGGAGCGCGACGCCTTCGTCGCCGATCTGGCGCCCGACGCGCCGCAGGAGGGCCACTAGCATGTCCAGCGCGACTGAAACCGCGACCGTCACGATGGGCAAGGCGCTCAACCTGGCCCTCCACGATAGCCTGCGCGATGACCCGCGCGCCCTCATCTTCGGTGAGGATGTCGGCAAGCTGGGCGGCGTTTTCCGCGTGACCGATGGCCTGAGCGAGGAGTTCGGCGCGGCCCGCGTCTTCAACACGCCGCTGGCCGAAGCGACCATCGCGGCGACGGCCCTGGGCCTCGCCATCAAGGGCTTCCACCCCGTCGCCGAGATGCAGTTCGACGCCTTCTCCTATCCCTCGTTCCAGCAGGTGACGAGCAACCTCGCCAAGTACCACACCCGCACCGGCGGCGCCTGCCCGATGAGCCTTGTCATCCGCATTCCCTACGGCGGGAACATCGGCGCCATCGAGCAGCACTCCGAAAGCCCGGAGACCTATTATGTCCACACGGCGGGGCTGAAGGTCGTGACGCCCTCGAATCCGCTGGACGCCTACGCGCTGCTGCGCGCGGCCATCGCCGACCCTGATCCGGTCATCTTCCTGGAGCCGAAGGCCCGCTATTGGATGCGCCAGGAGCTAGCGCTGCCCGTAGCGCCGCAATCCCTCGACCACGCCAGCGTCGCCCGCGCGGGAACTGACGCGACCGTGATCGCCTATGGCCCGACGGTCGCGGTGGCGCTGGCGGCGGCGGAGACAGCGGCCAGCGAGGGCGTCTCGCTGGAGGTCGTGGACCTGCGCAGCCTCTCACCGATTGACTGGGATACCCTCTACGCCTCCGCGCGCAAGACGAAGCGGGTAGTGGTCGTCCACGAGGCGCCCATCTTCATGGGGCTGGGCGCGGAGATCGCGGCGCGGATGATGCACGACCTCTTCGATGCGCTGGTAGCGCCCGTTGAGCGCATCGGCGCGCCGACGACACCGTACCCGCCATCGCGCCACGAGAAGCTCTTCCTGCCAGACGCCGACCGCATCCTCGAAGCGGTTGACCGCACACGGGAGTATTAGCCGGATGGGACAATTCATGCTGCCAGACCTCGGTGAGGGGCTGGAGGAAGCGCAACTGACGCGCTGGCTGGTGCAGGTCGGCGATACGGTCACGCTCAACCAGCATCTCTGCGAGGTCGAGACGGCTAAGGCGCTGGTCGAGATACCGTCGCCCTGGGCGGGCGTCGTGGAGGCGCTGCACGCGCAGCCCGGCGATACCATACCAGTCGGCGCCGCGCTCATCACCATCGCCCAGGCCGACCACGCCGGGACCGTGGCGGAGGCGCCGCTGGCCGAGGTGGCCGATGGCGAGGGGCCAGTGCTGGTGGGCTACGGCGCCCACGCTCCCGCGCAGGCCTTCAGCCGCCGCCGCCGCTCCATTGCCGCCGCTCCCGCCGCGAGTGGCGCCACAGCCATCCGCGAGACGCCAGCGCCTGTCGCGCCCGTAGCCGCCACCGCGGCCCCGCCCGCCGACGAGAGCGCGGTGAAGGCCAGCCCGCTCGTGCGCAAGATGGCGGCGGAGCGTGGCATCAACCTCGCCCGCATTGCTGGCACGGGCCCCGGCGGTCGCATCCGCGTCGAAGACCTCGCCAGCGCGCCCGTCAGCGGCGCCGCGACGCTGCCCGTCGGCGTCGACAGCGGCGAAGAGGAGACGCGCATCAGCACGGTCGGCCTGCGCAAGGCCATCGCCGCGAAGATGGTCCGCGCGGCCAGCATCCCGCACTTCACCGAGTACGGCCTCTTCGACGCCAGCCGTCTTTCGGCCCTGCGCCAGCGGCTGAAGTCCGAGCCAGCCTACGCCCAGGTGAAGCTCTCGTTCCTGCCCTTCTTCGTCGCGGCGCTGACCCGCGCGACCCACGCCCACCCGATCATGAACTCACGCTGGGACGAGGAGGGAAACGCGATTGTCATCCGCAAGTCCATCCATGTCGGCATCGCGACCGACACCGCGCGCGGCCTCGTCGTGCCAGTCGTGCGCGATGCCGCGACGCGCTCGCTGGCGCAGGTGGCGGCAGAGTGCGAGCGGCTGGTGGCGCTAGCGCGCGACGGACGCCTCGACCCCGGCTCGATGATTGGCGGTACGATCACCATCACCAATGTTGGCTCGATGGGGCCGGTCGAGACAGGCGCGCCCATCATCAACGCGCCAGAGGTGTGCATTGTTGGCTTCGGCGCGATCAAGCCGCGCCCCACCGTCGTCGGCGATGCGCTGGCGGTGCGCCCCGGCGCCTGGATCTCGGTCTCATGCGACCACCGCGTGGTGGACGGCGCGACCGCCGCGCAATTCATGGGCGCGCTGATCCACGAGCTGGAACATCCGGAAGGGCTGGTATGAGGTCGCCCCACGCGAGGAGGCTGGCCGCCATTGACGCGCCTTCGCGAGCGCGCGTACAATACTGTACAGAGTGAAGCCACGCGCGGACGCTTCCGCCGATGCTCCACTCTGTGGCGCATAATCCACCGCGGCGCCCATTGCCCCGTGGTCAGGAGGACGAGAGTACATGATCGACAACAGCGAGACGCAGACAGCCCTCATCTCCATCACCCCCACGGCGGCGGAGAAAGTACGCGAACTGCTCGACGCCGAGGGCAATCCCGAACTCGGCCTGCGCATCTTCGTCGCGGGCGGCGGCTGCTCTGGACTGCAATATGGCATGACGCTCGACGAGACCCAGGACGGCGATAGCGTCTTCGAGGCGCATGGCGTCCGCGTCCTGATCGACGAGATGAGCGCCGAGTACATCAGTGGCAGCGAAGTGGACTATGTGGACAGCCTGATGGGCGCTGGCTTCACCGTCAACAACCCGAACGCGGTCTCGACCTGCGGCTGTGGCCACAGCTTCAAGACATCGGGTGACAGTGGCGACGCGCGCTCCTGCGGCTGCGGTCACTAGGCGAAGCGCCCACGAGCGGAGGCGCCAAGATATGCCGACAGACTGGGATGACCTGATCGCCAGCGATCAGCCCTCCGGATTTCGTCCGGAGTCGGCGGAGTACTACGCGGGCTTCACCGGTGTCATCCGCGAACTGTCAGGCGCGCGGGCGCGCGGCTTCGAGCCAACCGAGCGCCAGCTTATCCTCGCGCTGACCCATGCGGCGCGCGTCTACGCCTCCGCCCGCAGCGGCAAGCCGATTGGCGGCCGCAGTCCCGACTGGCTGCGCGGTCGATTGGATGGCCTGCGCGAGTCGCTACGGCGCGATGCGCTGAGCCGCACGCAGGCCGACTGATCGCGCTGCCCTGAACGCCGGATGCCCGCTGCGGTGGGTGTCCGGCGTTTTGTCTGCGCACACACCCCGGCTGAGAGGATGCGCGATGACCGATGGCTGGGACCGTCACACCGAGCGAATCGCCGTGGACGACGCGACACTGGAGCGGCTGCTCGCGCCGCGCTGGCCAGCCGCCCGCGTGACCAGCGCTGGGCAACTCCCCGGCGGCTACGCCAACACCAACTACCGCGTGACCCTCGCCCAGCGACCCAACCCCGTCGTCGTGCGCTTCTACACCCGCGAGCCGGAGTCCTGCGCGCGTGAGGCGGCGCTGCTGCGTCTCGTCGCTGGCGCGGTCCCTGTCCCAGAGGTGCTCTATGTCGAGCCGCAGGCTGGCCGCTTCACCCACCCCTACATCGTCCTGAGCTGGATGGAGGGCGTCCCGCTGATCGACGCGCTGCCCACACTAGCGGTGGACGAGGCAGGATCGCTGGCGGCGGCGCTTGGCGCGGTGGCCGCGGGCATCGGCTCCTTCAGCTTCCCGGAGCCGGGATTGCTCGGCCCCGACCTCACCATCTGTGAGCCACTGGAGATCGGGCCAGAGGGGCTACGCGAGTACCTGCGTCAGATGCTCATCGAGGGGCGCGCAGGAGATCGCCTGGGGGCCGATCTCACGCGGCGACTGCTCGCCGTCATCGAGGCCCGCGCCGACGAGTTGGCCCCACTGGCGGGGCAGAGCGCCCTCATCCACGCCGACTACAAGGACGGCAACATCCTCGTCGCGCGCGGGGTGGATGGCTGGCGTGTGACCGCCGTGCTGGACTGGGAGTTCGCCTTCGCGGGCGCCTCAGTCTTTGATCTGGGCAGCCTGCTGCGGCGCGAGGCCACACTGCCGCCGGGTTTCGCCGCCGCCTGCGTCGCCGCCTACCGCGCCAATGGTGGTTTCGCCCCGCCCGGCTGGCGCCGCATGACGCTGCTGATGGATCTCGTCAACCTGTGCGACTTCCTCACCCGCGAAACGATGAATGCGGCGATGCGCGACGACCTTGTCAGCCTCGTTCATAGCACGGTGGAGCGGCTGGAGCCAGACCCACCCAACGAGGAGGAGTAATCTGATGCCAGAATCCGCGATCCAGAACACCCTGGACAACATCACCACCACACTGCTGGAGTTGCTGGCGCAGCCAAGCGTCTCCGGCCAAGAGGAGCAAGCGCGCGATTACGTCTGGGGGCGACTGACGCTGCTGGATCTCGATCCGCAGACCGACGCCGCCGGGAACCTCATCGCCCGTGTCGCCGCCCATCCCGCCAGCCGCGACGGTGAGCCGCCAATCCTGCTGAACGCCCACCTCGACCGCGTGCCGCCTGGC
>DASVWQ010000247.1:0-3486 GCA_036393135.1 Ktedonobacterales bacterium | reverse complement strand
ACATCATCGGGACTGTCACGCTGGAGCCAGCGCCGCGCCT
Organism: Ktedonobacterales bacterium; assembly: GCA_036393135.1. Lineage (GTDB taxonomy): Bacteria > Chloroflexota > Ktedonobacteria > Ktedonobacterales > JADMIN01 > JAKAIY01. The sequence goes on along the minus strand of DASVWQ010000247.1, from coordinate 3,446 downwards.
TCGCGGTCAGCCGCCAGACGCCGCTCGTCTCGACCACGTAGTCGTCGCTGGCCAGCAGCGCGAGCAGGGCGCCCGTCGCGCGGGGATCGGTCTGGCAGGCGACGGCCAACGCCGCCAGCGAGCGCGGCCCGGCGGAGAGCGCGTCGAAGAGGCCCAGCCGCGCCGCCGCCATGATTCCGCGCGCCACCACCAGCGGCGGGAAGACCTCGACGATTGGCTCCGGGATCTTGCCCAGCGCCAGCGCCAGCCGCTCCAGCAGTGTCTCCGCGATAATGCCGACCCGCATGCGTGTGTGACTCCCCTCCGCTGAATTGTTGGCTAGCGCGGTTAGGGCCGCACGTCGTTGGTGGGTGTGTGGCCTCGCTCTCGCTTATGCCGATCCAGATGCGCGCAGAGCGCCCGATATTCCGGCGTCTCCCGCACGCGAGTTGGCTCATGATACGACTCGTCGGCTGGCAGTAGGCGACTCGCCGCTGTACGCACCCTGGCGGCGAACGCCCAAACATTGCAGGTCGCGGAGAAAGCTAAAGCGCCTCGCTCGGTAGGCCAATTGGGGTGTGAGAATCCGTCGTCCACACCGCTGATGATGATATGGAGGGTGTCGCCGTCGCGCTTCAGCGTCCAGCGGTCCGCAGGTGGCTCATACTGCCACGTACACTCTGCCTCGCCGCCATACGCCAGCACGCGATCTACAGCGGCGATGAGCGCAAACAACGGATCTTGCGGCACGTAGGAGGGCGACATCTCGTAAATGGTGACGCCATCAGAAATTGTAGCGTGCGCCCAGCCGTGACCGGTGTACGTAAATCGAAAATCGATTGACGAGAGCGTGCCTCCCTCATGGGACATTGGTTCACGCTCCCTAAAACCGCAGCAGGCACATTTCCAGCGTCAGGCCAGGGCCGAACGCCATCATCACGCCCCACTCGCCGCGCCGCGTCCGGCCCGAACGCATCAGCTCTTCGAGGATCAGCAGGACGGTGGCCGACGAGCAGTTGCCATGCTCGCGCAGGACCTGCCACGAGAGCGCCATCTGCTCGTCGCTCAGCTCCAATTGTCGCTGGATGACTTCGAGGATGCTGGGGCCGCCGGGATGAACCATCCAGTGAGCGATGTCGCTGGGACGCAGGTCGTGCGGCGCGAGCAACTCCGTCAGGGCGCCGGAGATATTGCGGCGCAGCGTCACTGGCACACGCGGCGAGAGGCCCATCACAAAGCCCTGATCGCTGATCGTCCACGACATCTGATTGGCGCCCGCGAAGTCCGCCGCGCAGTAGGCGTCCACCACTTCCGGGCCGGTCGCGGCGTCGTCGTAGCCCAGCGTCAGCGCCGCCGCCGCGTCACCGAAGAGCGCGAGCAAGGTCAGAAACTCAGGATCGTCGCTCGGCGCCAGGTGCAGGCTGGACAGCTCCACCGAGAGCATTGCCGCCGTCGCGTCGGGCCAGGCTCGCGTGGTGGCCAAGCACTGGCGCATGCCGACCAGCGCGCCATAGCAGCCCATATGCCCAATGTTGACCCGGCGCACAGACGACGCCATCCCCAGGTCGCGCGCCAGCAGCACATCCAGCCCCGGCGCGACATAGCCGGTGCACGAAATCACGTAGAAGTCGCTGATCGCTTTGGCGCCGCGTCCCTCTGGCCCGCCCGCCAGGGCCGCGCGCAACGCCTCATCCCCCAGCGCATACGCAGCGTCGCGATAAACGGCCATCCGCTCACCCGTCGTGCGGCGGCGCGAGTAGAACGACTCCACGTCCACCGCACACTGGCGCGCTTCGATCCGCACGTTGGCGAAACTCTGCGCCAGCGCACGCGCGCGCGCCGCCCGCTCAGGATGCTCGCGCCAGTCGCGCCCCAGCACGTAGGACTGCACGAAGGCCAGTAGCGCATCCTGGGAATAGCGATGGGGCGCCGAGGCCGAGGCAATCGACAGAATGCGCGGGTGTTTAGTCACATGCGTACTCCCGTATCGTCTGGGTATGGCGTCTGACAGGGCGCCCCTAGACGACCAGCCGTAGTAGATAGCCAGGCCGCAAGACGGCGCTGGTGGGCAGAAAATCGCCTGTCACCGCGACGGCGGTGTCCGCCATCGCCTTGCGGCGCCCCAGGACGTGCGCGAGATGATTCATCAGCGGCGGCGATTGCACCCCCGCCTGGATGATCCGCTCGACCAGGCGCTTGCCGCGAAACACCTGGCGGTTGGCGCGGTCGTAGGCCGCCAGCCGCGCCGCCGAGAGGTCGCCCGCCGCCAGCGCGGGCAGCGCCACCTCCGCCACCAACTCAGCGCCATGCAGCGCGCGATAGATGCCCTCGCCGGTGAAGGGATCGTAGTAGCCAGTGGTGTCGCCGACCAGCAGCAAGTGCGACTGCGAGAGACAGCGCGCCCGCACGTTCAGGCGGCTGGTGGTGAGCGTGCGCCGCGCCACCTCCAGCTTGCCCAACCGTTCGCGCAGGGCCGGGAATGTCGTCAGCGCGTCGAGCAGAAACGCCTCTGGCCGCCCGGCAATCTGCGGACCATCGCGCGCCTCATCCACGACCATCGCCACGTTGCAGAGGCCGCCACACTCCGGCGGCTCCAGCGGGGCCACACCAACATAGCGCCGCCCCGCGACATGCATCTCGCCATAGTCGCCAATGCCCGCGATGCCGCGCATATGCGCCACCAGCGCGATCTTGCGCATGCGACCGACGACGTGCAGGTCGAGGCGGCGGGCAACCGTCGAGCGCAGGCCATCCACCGCCACCAGCAGCCGCGCCTGGAGCGGTTCGCCGCCGCCGACGGGCGTGAGCAGCCAGCCCTCGGCCAGCCGCTCGAGCTGCCCCAGCCGCCAGCCCTCGCGCGTCTCGGCCCCCGCCCGCCGCGCGCCCGTCACGATGGCGGCGTCCAGGCGCGAACGCGGGATGACCAGCCCGGTCTCGTGCAGGCTGGCGCCATCGGGGCCACAGATCGCGGCGAAATCGCCCTGGATCATCCCGCCGCCGGGCGCGAAGATGCGGAAGCCGCGCAGGCGATGGGGTCGCGCCTCGGCCAGCAGGTCGGAGATGCCCAGCCGCGCGAGCAGCGGTTCCGCCGCCGGGCTGAGATATTCGGCGCAGGGCTTGTCGCGCGGGAAGACCGCACGGTCCACCAGCGCGACCCGCAGCCCGCCGCGCGCCAGGTGAATCGCGCTGGCGGCGCCCGCCGGGCCAGCCCCGACGATGGCGACATCATAGCGCATGGGCGCCTCTTTCCGCGTCGCCCGCCATCTCCATCGCCGTGAAGCCCGTCACCGTCAGCGCGAGGCGATAGGGGAAGCCCACGCTGACTTGCGCATCGGCCAGGCCAGCTTCGGTGGCGAGCGCGCGGGCCTCGGCGGCGGAGTAGGCGCGGCGCACCGAGACGGGGCCATCGTGGCGGGTCATCGGACTCATCCGCGCGAGGCGGGTCAGCGCGACGACGCCCGCATAGG
>DASVWQ010000246.1:0-11871 GCA_036393135.1 Ktedonobacterales bacterium | reverse complement strand
CGGACGATGTAGGCGATGCGATGGGTGATGACGCGGGTCTTGCCGCTGCCTGGCCCGGCCAGGATGAGCAGCGGCCCCTCAGTGGTCGTCACCGCCAGGCGCTGCGGCTCATTCAGGCCGCGCAAAAGCTCATCGTCGCTCGCATCCATGCCCGGTCGCTCATCCCGCTTGCTCATCACGCATCCTCTGTCCACTCGCGTCACGTCGTCCGCCGCGCCGCCGCGCGGAGGGTCGCAGCCTCTCCATTGTATCTCACGTTGTCGCCCATCAAGCGGGCGCGGCGCCCAAGAACCGCTCGGTCTGGCGCCAGCATTGCGCGTGGGTGAAACGCAGCGCGCTCATGGTACGTAGTATCTCATCGAGCGTGCGGTTAAGCGGTTTGGCGCCCAGTGTCATGTCAGGAAAGGAGCGCGCGGCCAGCGAGCAAGCGTGGGGCCGCGCAAAGCAGAGCGTGAGTCAGATCATCATCCGCGACGGCGACTCGTTCGAGGTCGCCCTGAAGAAGTTCACGCGGCGGGTGCAGCAGGAGGGCCTGCTCTCGGAGGCGAAGCGTCGCCAGCACTACGAGCCGCCCAGCGTGAAGCGCAAGCGCAAGGCCGAGGCCCGCGCCCGAAAGGCGCGCAAGGCCCGCCTGAAAGCCGCCGCCCGAGGCTACTAGCCTCCGGCGCGGGCTGCATCTTCCAGCCGCCGACCCGCGCGGGCGCCATGCGAGCGGTCGGCGGTTTGCCGTGTCCGATGTCAGGCGTGGAAGTCGTGGACGAAGCTGACCAGTCGCGCGATGGTGTCTGGGTCCGTGCTGGGCAGCACGCCATGCCCCAGATTGAAGATATGCCCTGGACGCCCGCCCGCCTGCCGCAAGATGGCCTCCGCCTCGCGCTCCACCGTCGCCCACGAGGCCGTCAGCGCCACCGGATCGAGATTGCCCTGCGTGGCAACCCGCGCTGGCCCGCCGAGGCGCGCCCACGCCGCGTCGAGATTGACGCGCCAATCCAGCCCGATCACCTCGCCGCCCGCCTCGGCCATCAACTCCAGCAGCCCGGATGTCCCCGTGCCGAAGTGGATGCGCGGAACCGCTGGCAGACCCGGCGCGCGGAGGGCGTCGAAGAGACGGCGCATGTGCGGCTGGACGTAGCGCGTGTATTCGCGCGGGCCAAGCGCGCCAACCCAGCTATCGAAGACCTGGATGGCCTGCGCGCCCGCTGCGATCTGCCCACGCGCGAAGCCGACCACGATGTCGGTCAGCCGCCGCATCAACTCATCCCACAGGTCCGGCGCGTCGAACATCATGCGCTTGGTATGGATGAATTCGCGCGAAGGTTTGCCTTCCACCAGATAGCCCGCCAGCGTGAAGGGCGCGCCGACGAAGCCGATCAGCGCGGTATCGGTCGCCGCAAGCTCGCGCCGCAGGATGGCCAGCGTTTCGCGCACGGCAGGCATATCGGCGTCGGGGTCGAGCGGCCGCAGCGCCGCGAGATCGGCCTGCGTGCGGATGGGATGCGTGAGGGTCGGGCCAACGCCTTCCACCAGCGCGACATCCAGTCCAATCGTGACCAGCGGCGCCATGATGTCTGAGAAGAGGATCGCCGCGTCCACGCCCAGGCGGCGCACGGGCTGAAGTGTCACTTCGGCGCAGAGGTCAGGCGCGTTGGCCACCTCGAAGAACGAGTGGCGCTCGCGAATGGCGCGGTATTCAGGCAGCGAGCGCCCCGCCTGGCGCATCAGCCAGATCGGCGTGCGGTCAACGGGCAGGCGCTGGCAGGCGCGGAGGAAGCGGTTGGTCGGGGTGTCCACACAGGCTACTTTCATTCTGGCGCACGTCAGTTGGTTCAGGATGGCGCGGGCCGAGCCGCCCGCCGCATTCAATTATAGGACGATGGCGCTGGCTCGCGCGCAATAAGAAGAGGTCGCTGGCCTCAAACCAGCGACCTCGGATGTTGTGGCAGCCTGTCTGTATCAGACACCGGCGGGAATGCCAGGCTGAAGCTCGCTGCCAGCATGCGTGGTCCGAACGACCTGGGCGACCTCCTTGCGGGTCACCAACTCATAGACCTCGAAGCCAAGCGCCGCGAGAACCAGCAGCGCTGCGACGACCAGGCCGATGCCAGCATAGAAGGCGATCTGACCGATGACCGAGAATGTCCAGGCGGTGTTGAGCATCGTGCGCAGCGTGTCACCCTTGAACATCGTGTCCGCGATGGCCTGATCCTGCGCCGCTACCTTCGGATCGGTCGCGGCTCGCGCCTGGCCGCTCCAGTACGAGTACGGATGCCCCTGGCCGATTTCCTTCAGGTGCAGGCCGATGTAGTTCTCGGCATAGGCATGCGCCTGATCACCATTCACGACCTGCTGGCCAGCATACGCGCTAAGATTCGCGGGCAGGCCCTGTTTCGCGTTTTGTGGGAAGTAGATCTGCTGTGGGGCAAGCTGGTTGCGGATTTCCGTGCTGGTGAAATTGTTCGCATAGAAGGCGGCGGCGGAAGCGCCAGCCAGAACGAGGATTGCGATCACCTGCAGAACGATGATCCGCCATCTCATAGCCGTTGTCATATCGATCACTCCTCCGAGCGGAACGCTCTGTATGGCGCCCCTGGCGTTCACTTGACGCGCTTGGGGATTCGCCATTCCTGTTCACCGTTTCCGGTTGACGGTCACAGCATAGTGGGCGTCCGTTACAGCCATCTCACGGCGCGGGCAGTGATAGTCACGAGCGTGTCACATCGTTGTCAGATGGAGTCGCGGGGGCGTGGCGGCGGAATTGGCGCGGGGAAGCACGTGTGGCAGGCGGCCTCAGCAGAACCAGGCGTTGACGCCGGAGGTCAGGCCCAGGGGCGCGCGCGCCTCCAGGCAGGATGCGCTCTCCGGGAAGATCTTGTCGGGGTTGAAGAGTTCGCGCGGGTCAAACGCCAGTCGCACGCGCGCCATCGCCGCGAGGTCGCGGGCGCTGTAGACATAGGCCATCGCGTCGCGCTTCTCCAGGCCGATGCCGTGCTCGCCGGATACCATGCCGCCGAGATCCACACAGGCGCGCAGCAGGTCATTGCCCGCCCGCATCACACGCTCGATGTCGCCGGGCTTGGCGCGGTCGAAGACCATGTTGGGATGCAGGTTCCCATCGCCCGCGTGGAAGACATTGGGGATCAGCAGGCCGTAGTCCTTGCCGATGCGCTCGACCTGCTCCATGATCTGCGGCAGGCGTGAGCGCGGCACGACGGCATCCTGGAGGTAGAAGGCGGAGGTGATCTGGCCCAGCGCCGCCGCCGCGCCTTTGCGCCCCGCCCACAGCGCCGCGCGCTCCGCTTCGTTGCGGGCCAGGCGTGTCTCGCGGGCGCCGCTGCTTGCGCAGATGGCGGCGACGCGCTGGCTCTGCGCCTCCACCAGTTCGCGCGGGCCGTCCACCTCGATCAGCAGCACGGCCCCGGCGTCCTCCGGGTAGCCCGCGTGGAAGGCGCGCTCGACTGCCTGACAGATGATACGGTCCATCATCTCGAGGGCGCTGGGGATGATGCCCGCGCCGATGATGGCCGAGACGGTCTGCGATGCCGTCGCGATGTCCGGGAAGATGGCCAGCAGCGTTCGCACGCTCTCTGGCAACGGCGTCAGGCGGGTGACGATCTGCGTGACGATGGCGAGCGTGCCTTCGGAGCCGATGACCGCGCCAAGCAGGTCGAAGCCAGCGGGATTGAGCGCGCCGCTCTCCTCGCCAAGCCAGACCAGTTCGCCGCTGGCCAGCGCCACCTGCGCCGCGAGGATATGCGCCGCTGTCGCGCCCTGGGCCAGGCAATGCGGGCCACCGGCGTTGGTGGCGAGATTGCCGCCGATGGTGGAGATGCGCTGGCTGGCGGGGTCGGGCGCGTAGTAGAGGCCGTAGGGCTTGACGGCCTCCGAGAGCGTCAGGTTGATCACGCCCGGCTCAACGACCGCAATCCGGTTCATGGGGTCGATACGGGTGATATGGTTGAGGCGCGCGGTGGAGATGACCAGCCCGCCGCGAATCGGCGTCGCGCCACCGCATAGCCCCGTGCCAGAGCCACGCGCCACCACCGGGACACCCGCCGCTGTCGCTAGCCGCGCCGCCGTCGCTAGCTCCTCTGGCGCGCGGGGCAGCGCCACGAGGTCGGGCAGCCCCTCCAGGAAGCTGGCGTCGAAGCCATAGGCGATCAACTCGGCGTGTTCGGACAGGACGCTATCGGCGCCCAGCGCCGCTCGCAACTCGTCGGCGAGGCGGTCGCGGGCCACGGCGGTCATGTGCGGCTGGCTCATTGGGGCGCCGGTGGCCATCTGTACGCAGCCCTTTCTGGCTCAGGTCTGGGGGTGACAACTACGCTTCTGATGAACTGGACGGGGCTTCTCTCTCATGGTACACTACGGACATCAACACGAACAATTCAGGCGCTCCCGTTAGCAAACAGCGAGGAGGAAGCCGATGCGGCCCACATCAGCCGACCGCTCAACGATAGTGATGTCGCGCGGGCGTGTGTCCGCCGAAGAGTTCAGGCGCTAGAGACGTTACCTGTCTCGGCGCCTTTTTTCGTTCTCAATGATGAGCGTGGCGCCCACTGTGCGCCGTGATGAGTGGATGGACTCCCACTCAGCGTTGCCAGATCGATGCGTGCGCAATCCCGCGCTCCTACGACGCGGATAGTATTATGTAAAGCCAGGCGACCGAATACCCGCCGCTTCGACGCCGGAGCTGGCGAGATGAAGGAGGAGACAGCCGAGCAGAGTAGCTGTCGGCGGCGTCCGCGTGACGGACGTGGGCGCGCGACGATAGTAGTACGGTAGGTCCCCGGTAGTTTTCGGGGCGGCGCCCGCGCGAAGCGCCGCAAAGAAAGCGAGAAGCAGCCCATGTACTCCAGCATGATCGGCAAGATCGCCAAAGCCAAGCAGTATGCCCAGGAGCCAGACCGCATCCAGCTCACCCAGTTCGAGGCGTCGTTCCGTGGCGAGAACGACATGCACACCATTCGCTTCCATGAAGGAACCTGGAATTGCGATTGCAACTTCTTCGCCGACCATGGCGCATGCAGCCACACCCTCGCTGCGGAGCGGGTCTTCGGGGTATCCATCCCCCACGACCACCGCCAGGGTGAGCCGCTGGCCAGTGATTCCCGCCATCAGCTGTAGTCGGCGCGGGCCTGTGCCGCGCAGAGCATAAAACAACGACCGGAGCCGAAAAGCTCCGGTCGTTTTGTGTCCGCCGTGTGTCGGTAGCGTCGGGTCAGTGCGGCAACACAAAGGTCAGCGCGATCAGTATGATGAACGCGGCGCTCGCCAGCCCGATGACCAGCTTGAGGTCGCCCAGCACATAGGAATAGCTCTCGGCGGAGATGAGGTGTTCGGTGCGGGCGCGCTGTGTCGCGCGGACGCGGGCCATGCGCGCATTCTGCTCGCGGGTCGAGGCGGCGGGCCGAGGCGCGGCGGGCTTGGCCTGGGTCGCCGTGGTGGTGGGCGTAGCGGCGGGCTTCGCGGCAGGAGTGGACTCGGTGGCAGTCGTCGCAGACGCCGCAGCCTTCGCGCTCGATGCCGCCGGAGCGACTGGAGTCGTCGTCGCAGTCGTCGCTGGCTTGCCGACCGACGCCTTTACCGCTGGCCGTGCGGCTGGCGCGGACCTGGCGGGCTGGGGCTTCGGAGCAGGCTGCGCCTTTGCCGCAGGCGCGCTGTCAGCGACCACGTTCGCGGCGCTTGGCCCCGGCTGGCCATCCGCGCGCACCAGCGTGGCGGTACTCGCGCGTTCAGGCGCCTGCTGCTTGCGCGCAGGGCCTTTTCCATGCGCTGTCGCCGGTTTGTGATGACCGGACGAGGACTTCTTCGCCATGCTGCTCACTCCTGGTGCTGTGTTCCGGTAGCCCAATACGCGCGCCGCCGCGTATACTCTGAGCCAGTATAGCGCGCTCTCCGTCTGGGCGCAAGCGCGCTGGGAGGCGCCTGGCGTCCTGTTCGCCCATCATTCTAACGCGCGAGAGGGCGGCATGGGCGCGTTTGCGGCGAGTGGCGTGACATGGCGCCAGGAAGGAGCGGACCGGGGTAATGGACCTGACACACTTCGATGAGGCGGGGCGCGCCCACATGGTAGACATCAGCGCGAAGGGCGAGACGACACGCGAGGCGGTCGCCAGGGGCAGTGTGCGGATGCGCGCCGAGACGCTGCGGCGTATCCGCGAGGGGACGCTGGCGAAGGGCGATGTGCTGGCGGTGGCGCAGGTAGCGGGGGTGATGGCGGCCAAGCAGACGCCGCAGATCATCCCGATGTGCCACACTATCCTGCTGACGGGCGTGGACATCGCCTTCGAGTTGGCGGAGGATGGCGACGCGGGGCGGGTGAGCATCCAGGCGACCGTGCGAACGGTGGGCAAGACGGGCGCGGAGATGGAGGCGCTGACGGCGGTGAGCGCGACTGCGCTGACGATCTACGACATGTGCAAGGCCATCGACCGGGGCATGGAGATCGAGCGGGTGCGACTGGAGCGCAAGAGCGGCGGCAAGAGTGGCGAATTCACCCGCGAGCCAGGCGGCGACGCATAGCGCGACGAAGGCGGCCGCGTCGGCGGCAGCCTTCGTCGTGGCGTGCGCGGGCCACTAGTGGTGCGCAGCGTCCGCTTCGGCGCGCGTGTGGAAGCGGGCGCCTGGCGCATGCTCCGGCGGCGCGTAGATGGTGTAGAGCTGGAGTGGCTCCGCGCCGGTGTTGATAAAGTTGTGCCGCGTTCCGGCCGGGACGAAGCACAAGGTGTTGGCGGTGATGCGCTGCCGCTGGCCGTCGAGGACAGCCTCACCCTCGCCGCTGACAAAAACGAGTGTCTGATCGACGTCGTGGTGCGTTTCTTCGCCGATCTCTCCGCCTACCGGAATGCTCATCAGCACGACCTGGCTGTGCGCTCCGGTGACGATCTCGCGACGAAAGTCGGTGTTCTTCCTGGCCTCTTCATCGATACGTGTGGTGTACGCCATGCTCTCAACTCCCTTGCTGGTGAGCGTGGACACTACGGGTCAACAGCGCCATTGCTGTTGACAATGGGGTGGGATGGGGGTCTGAGGCGCGCGTAAGCCGAATTCTGTTCCCGGCGCGCCTCACGACGCGCCGGGCGGCAATCATCTCTCTAGGACGACGGTTGCCCGTCGCCTCCAGCAGCCAACCCGGAGGGTGACGGGCGAGCCACCCGCGGGCCGCCGGGCGAACCCGACGACCACTCCTCCTGTTCGGCCTTGCTCCAAATGGGGCTTGCCTCAGCCGGCCAGTCACCTGACCGCTGGTGAGCTCTTACCTCACCATTTCACCCTTACTCGCGCGGCGTATGCGCGCCGCGCGGGCGGTATGTTTCTGTGGCGCTATCCTTGGGGTCGCCCCCACTGGCCGTTAGCCAGCATCCCGCTCTGCGGAGTTCGGACTTTCCTCGCGCGTCGTCCCTTGCGAGACGGCGCCCGCGATTGCCTGCGCGCCTCAGGCCCCCAGCCGCACGCCAGTATACCACGTCGCAGCGGCCCCTTGGCGGCGGCGCGGCACGCGAGTGGAATACAAAAAGAGCGCCACCATTCCTGGTGACGCTCTGGAGCGGGAGACGGGATTCGAACCCGCGACCTTCTCCTTGGCAAGGAGATGCTCTACCCCTGAGCCACTCCCGCGTGACTCCATGCGATTGCTCGCACCGGCTTCCGTATACTACTCCACCACGCCGCGCCTGTCAAGCGTTTTCACGCATATCAGCGCCAGGCAGGCTTCGGGCGCGGGCCGCTGTGGCCGCCAGCCGCCATCCGCCTACTCGCGCGGACGATTGTCCCATCCTCTGGACAACTCCCGACGGATGTTCTATATTTAGAACAAATGTTTCACTTCAAGCGAGTGAGGCATCGTCGCCTGAGGGCTGTCACACGAGTGTTTGGCTGGCGAGCTGGCGTCATCCTCGACGCCAGGGTATGAGGAGCGAATCCTATGAGTTGGTCTACCCCCATCCTGCTGACCCGTGACGAGCGGAGCGTCGCGGCGCATCTGCTCGCTGGTGTGACTGGGGCTCGTGTCGCCAGTGGGCCGTCCACTCCGGCGGCTGGGCTTGGCTCGGCCCGCGCCGCGAGCGAGTGGGCCTGGGCTGAGGGACCCGCGCGGCCCGCAGCGGCTCCGGCGCGTGTGGCGGCCCACGGCTCGTGCGTCCGCGCGCCTGCCGACGTGCTGGCGCGGATGTCCGCCATCGCCGAGGCGCAGGGGCGCAGCGAGAGCGATGTGTGGGTCGAGGCGGCCCGCGAGTGGCTGCGGCGGCGTGAGGTCGCGCCTGTGACGCCGCCGGTCGCTTCGGCCCCGCCCGTCGTGGTGGCGCGGCGCGTGGCGCGCGTGTGGGATGCCATCGACGCGCTGCTGGTGGACCTACGGTCGCCCACTGCTAGCGACCACGACGACGCGCCAGCTGCGTGAGTCGCCCTCACGCCCCAGCCAGACCTACGCGGCGCCGCGCATGAGACTTCGTGCGGCGCCGCTACTGCGTGTGTGGCCTATTCGCCGAAGCCGATCGCGCTGGCATCCATCGGACCATACCCGACGAGGGTCTGATTCTCCGTGGTGGGGTAGCGGTCGAGGACGCGGCGGATGTCGGTGAGCGTGACAGCCTCGATGCGGTCCATCTCGTCCTGAATGCTGCGCAGGCGCCCCTCCGTGACCCAGGTATACGCCAGGTCGCGCATCCGCCCATAGGCGGAGTCGCCATCCAGGACGGTCGCGCTGATGAGCTTGTCCTTGGCGCGGCGTAGCTCCTGCTCCTGCACGCCGTCCGCCTGTAAACCCTTCAGCTCGGCCTGCGCCAGTTCCAGCACGGCGGGCGTGTGTTCTGGCGTGGCGCTGAGGAAGGTCATCAGCATGCCGGAGTGGTCGAAGGCGGAGAGCGAGGAGCCTGCTGAGTCCGCCAGCCCTTTCTGATAGATGTTCCAGTAGAGGCGCGAGCCAGCGCCATCGCCCACAATCATCGCCGCCAACTCCGCCGCGTAGAGGTCGTCGTCCTGTGCGCTGACGGATGGGCTGGCGATCAGCGTAAGCTGCTGCTTGAGTTGCGGCTTCACGACGACATTGTGACGCGGCGCGTCGGGCTTGTATTCGGGCGCGACGCGGCCCATCTCGCCCTCGCTCCAGGCCCCACACGCCTGCTCCACGAGGCCTACGACCCGCTCCCACTCGAAGGCGCCTGCGATGGAGAAGATGAGGTTGTTGGCGCCGTAGCGTCGCGCGTGGTAGGCGCGCATCTGCTCCACGCTCATCTCGCGGATGCTCTCCTTCGTGCCAAGCACATCGTGGCCGAGGGGTGTATTGGCGAAGTAGGTCTGCATCAGGCGGCGATAGGCCTGGCCGCTGGGCGCGTCCTCCGCGCGGGCGATCTCCTCCAGGATGACGTTGCGCTCCATGCTGAAATCTTCGGCGTCGAGGCGCGGACGCATCATGTCGCTGAGCAGGTCCACCGCGTTTGGCAGATATTCGTTGAGAATGTGGGCGTAGAAGACGGTCTGCTCGACCGAGGTGAAGGCGTTGAACTCAGCGCCCATCAGGTTGAAGTCGAGCGTGATCTGTTCGGTGTCGCGGCGCGCGGTTCCCTTGAAGACCATGTGCTCCAGGAAGTGTGAGACGCCAAACAGGGCGGGGTCGTCCTCGTCACGCGCGCCGGTGCGGGCGAAGAAGCAGAGCGAGACCGACTCCAGATCGGGCATGCGCTGGCCGAGCAGTTGCAGGCCGTTGGGCAACCGATGGGTATAGAACTCGTTCGCACGCGCCGGGGATAGCTGAGGAGCCGCCATGATCGTCCACCTTTTCGCTCACGCTGGGCGCGCGGATGTCGGGAGCGCGCTCCTTGGGATGATAGCCCGTGTGTTTTCGGCGTGTCAACGCGGCTCGCGGCGCGGTATAGCTCTTGCGTAGTGTCGTAGCGCCAGAAAGGAGGCCACCCTCGATGGACACCCAGAAGCCACAGCCGCCCGCGCCCACCGCGCGGCGCCAGCGCAGCCTGCCCGGCTATCAGCAGACGCCAAAGCCACAAGCTGAGCCAGGCGCGCTCGCCCAGCTTACTTACGACGAACTGGAAACCGCGACCCTCCGCCTGATGGAGTTGAACTTCGGCGCGGCGGGCCTGACCCGCGACCAGATACGCAAGCGTTACCGCGAGTTGCCCGAAGCCCTCTACCTGCGTCTGCCCGCCAGCCGCCGATTCCTCTCGGCGGAGGACGCCTTGCGCGCTGTCGGCTCCGCGCGCAGCCGCGCCGAGGGCGAGTTCCTGGGCGATCAGCCCGACATCCCAGAGGCGACGTCGGTGGATGACGGCGGGCCACCAGCGTGGGGCGGCGATCCGCTGCTGACGCGCGACGCGATAGAGGATGGTGGCAGCGCCGAGGATACCGAAGGGCTGGAGCCAGCCGAGGACGCTGAGCCTGACTGATGCGAAGCGGCCCCCGGCGCGGCGCGCGAGCGCATACGTCAGGGGCCGCGGCCAGGCGCGCCGGCGCGGGCTACTCCTCCGGCGGCTCCAACTCGTCGGCCTTGCGCTGGGCGGCGACAGACTCCTCCTCACGACCGAGGGTGTGGAGGATGTTGGCCTTGCCCTCCCATGCCCAGGCGAACGTGGGGTCGAGACTGATGGACTTCTCGTAGGCCGTCAGCGCGTCTTCCGGGCGGTTCATCAGCGTGAGGGTGTTGGCGCGGAAGAACCACAGCAGCGAGTTCTCGTCGTCGAGGCTGATGGCCCGGTCGTAGGCCGCCAGCGAATCGTCGAAGCGCTCCACGCTGGTGAGCGTGGCGGCGCGCCCGGCCCATGCGCGCGGGCTGTCTGACTCGGCCTTGATGGCGTTGTCGAAAGCCTCCAGCGCCTCCTCGTAGCGCTCCATGCTGGCGAGCGCGTCGCCGCGACCGGCGTGGGCGTCGGCAAGCTGCGGATCGAGCGCCAGCGCCCGCTCATACGACTCCAGCGCGGCCAGCGGGTCCTCCAGGTCGGAGAGCGCGTCGCCGTGGCTGATCCAGACATCGGCGTTGTCGGGGTCGATGTCGAGCGCGCGGTTGAACGCCTCAACGGCTTCCTCGCTGCGCTCCAGGTCGGCCAGCGCGTCGCCCTTGCCGCTCCACGCCTCGGCCTGAGTGGGGTCAAGCGAGATGGCGCGCTCGTAGGCCTGGAGCGCGGGCATCGTCTCGCCCAACTCGTAGAGCGCGATGCCCTTGAGGAGCCAGGCGTCGGACTGTGTGGGGTCCAGCCCGATGGCGGTGTCGTAGGCGGAGAGGGCCTCGGAGGAGCGGTCGAGGGCCACAAGCGCGTTGCCCTTGCCCAGCCAGGCGTCGCCAGCGTCCTTGTCGAGCGCCAGCGCCCGCTCGAAGGCGGCCAGTGACTCATCGTAGCGCTCCAGCGAGAAGAGCGCGTCGCCCTTCAGGGTCCAGCCCTCCGCGAGGTCTGGATGCTGGGCGATGATGTGCTCGCAGGTCGCCAGCGCCTCCTCATAGCGCTCCTCTTCGTCGAGGGCGAAGACGCGCTCCAGCAGATTGTCGAGGTCCGCGTCGCTCATGATGGGATGTCCTTTCAGCGGAGCCGCGTGGGCGCCAGGCCCAGTCGGCGCGCTACGGCGCGAAACGGCCCGCGACGCCTGAAACTGATGGCCAGGGCGCGGGCCGCCGACGACATGTATGCGCCGCCCGGTCGCTCGTCGCGTGGGCGGGCGGTCTGGACGCTCGACTACTGGTTCTTGAAGTAGTCGGCGTTGATCTTGATGTACTTCTGCTCTTCGGCGGGTACCGCGCTCTCCTCGAAGATCGCCGTCACGGGGCAGGCAGGCTCGCAGGCGCCGCAGTCAATGCATTCCTCAGGGTTGATGTAGAGCATGTCTTCGCCGTCGTACCCCGGCTCGCCCTCCGCCGGGTGGATGCAGTCC
>DASVWQ010000245.1:0-2335 GCA_036393135.1 Ktedonobacterales bacterium | reverse complement strand
GCGCGGCGCTAGCGGCACAGAGGAGATGCGGCGCCCCATGCGGGGCCGCGACGAAGTAGATGCGCTATTACAACACGATTCTGGAGACGATTGGCAACACGCCGCTGGTGCGCCTGAACCGGGTGACGGCGGGCCTGAAGCCGCTGATCCTGGCCAAGGTGGAGTATTTCAACCCCGGCGGCAGCGTGAAGGACCGCATCGGCATCGGGCTGATCGAGTCGATGGAGCGCAGTGGCCAGCTCAAGCCGGGCGGGACCATCGTCGAGCCGACCAGCGGCAACACGGGCGCTGGACTGGCCATCGCCGCCGTCATCAAGGGCTATCGCATGATCTGCGTGATGACCGACAAGGTCGCCGAGGAGAAGCGCAGCCTGTTGCGGGCCTATGGCGCCGAGGTGGTGATCTGCCCCAGCAGCGCGGCGCATGGCGACGCCGACCACTACCAGACGGTGGCGGCGCGCCTGGCGCGCGAGATTCCCGGCGCGTGCAGCCCGAACCAGTACGCCAATCCGGCCAATCCGCTCTCGCACTATCGCGGCACGGGGCCGGAGATCTGGGACGCGACCGATGGCAAGGTGACGGCCTTCGTCGCAGGCATCGGCACGACCGGGACCATCGTCGGCACGGCGCGCTACCTGAAGGAGCAGAACCCCAACATCACCGTCGTTGGCGCCGACCCGGCTGGCAGCATCTATTCGCACGATACGCCGCACCCGTACAAAGTGGAGGGCATTGGCACGGACACGCTGCCCGCCAACTGGGATGAATCGGTGGTGGATGAGGTAATTCGGGTGGACGACCGGACCTCGTTCGCGCTGACCCTGCGCCTGGCGCGCGAGGAGGGCATGCTCTGCGGCGGGAGCGCTGGCACGGCGCTGGCGGCGGCGCTGGAGTACGCCAAGCGCGGCGGTCCGGATGACGTGATCGTGGTGCTGCTGCCCGACACCGGACGCGGCTACCTCTCGAAGATCTACAACGAGACGTGGATGCGTGAGAATGGCTTTGTGGAGCAGCCGCAGCAGCCGACGCTGGCCGACGTGCTGGCTTTCCGCCACACGTCGGAGCCAGCGCTGCCGCCGGTGATCGGCGTGGCGCCGGGCGACCCGGTGACAGAGGCCATCGCGCGCTTCCACGAGTACGGCATCTCGCAGCTTCCGGTGATCGAGGATGGCCAGGTGGTCGGCTCGCTGACGGAGACGCAGCTCCTCCAGCGGCTGGCCAGCGGCGAGCGGCTGGGCGACCAGCGGGTGCGCGAGTGGCAGGGCGCGCCGCTGCCCGCGCTGCGCGAGACGGCGACCGTGCGCGAGGCGTACACGCTCTTCGCGGGCGGGCAGACGGCGGTGGCCGTGCTGGGCGACGCGGGCCTGCGCGGCGTCCTCTCGAAGAGCGACCTGATGGAGTTCTGGGCGCGCGGCGAGGAGTGACGGCGCCCCTGGCCCCCGCCCCACTCGCTCGCGGGAACCCCTGCCCACGAGCGAGCGGGGAATCGGAGCCTGCTCCCCTCGCCCTCTGGGAGAGGGGCTGGGGGTGAGGGCGCGCCCTCCCGCCTACTGCTTCTTCTCCTGCTCCTCCAGTTCCTTCGCCTTGCGTTCCGCCGCTTCCGCCTCGCGTGTGCGGCCAAGCTTGCGCAGGGCCGTGGCTTTGCCATGCCAGCGAATACTATTCTGCCCCAGCGCGAGCGCGTGCTCGTAGGCGTCCAGCGCTTCCTGGTTGCGACCCAGACTGCCGAGCGCGTAGCCCTTATTGCTCCAGGCGTTAGCATTCTTGGGGTCGAGGGCAAGAGAGTGGTCGTAGGCTTCGAGAGCCTCTTGGTAACGTTCCAGACTGCCGAGCGCGTAGCCCTTATTGCTCCAAGTATTAGCATCCTTGGGGTCGAGGGCGAGGGAGCGATCGTAAAACGCGATCGCTTCGGCGTAGCGTTCGTACGTGTTAAGTGCGGCGCCTTTGGCATTGTGTGCGTAGGCGAGATTTGGGCCGAGACGGAGCGCCATCTCGGCGGCAGGCAGCGCTTCCTGCGGGCGTTCGAGCCAGGCCAATGTCTCCGCTTTGCCCGCCCAGGCAAACGCATTGCGTGGATCGAATTTCAGGGCTTCCTCAAATGCCTTCAAGCCTTCCTCATGGTGGCCATCATGTTCGAGATAGTAGCCGAGTTGGTTCCAGGCGGTGACAGAGCGCGGGTCTGCCTGGGTGGCGTGGCGAAACATGTCTACGGCGGCAGCGCGCTGCCCGACGCTCACCAGCGTGTTTCCGGCGGCAATGAACGCCTCCGCGTCATTCGATGTGTTTGGCGTGGCGGGTGTCTGCGCGGAGGCGGCAAGTGCGGTGGCAAGCGTCG
>DASVWQ010000244.1:0-7815 GCA_036393135.1 Ktedonobacterales bacterium | reverse complement strand
CTGGGGCCTGGCGCTAACGCTCGCCCTGCCGTGGCTGTTCTGAATCGAGTCGGTGGTCTTAGCCGGTCGGCGCGCTGCCGCGCAGCCAGAGGGAAACGTGGGCAGGCTGCATGGTGTCATCAACCACATCGGTCAACTCCGAGGTGATCTGATCGAGGTCCATGTAGTTGCGCAGCGAAGCGCCGAAGCGCGCCAGTGTCCGCTCAGCGTCATAGTGGCGGCGATAGAACCGCCGGTCGACCAATCGCTGGATGCGTTGGCGCAGCGGAAGGAAGAGCGCGGCGGTGAGCAGGGTCGTCACGACGATAGTTAGCTGGGATGCGCTGCCCCGCTGCCCGCCGATGCGCAGGAGCAGGAACTGCGCGCCAGAGACGGAAATGGCATAGGTGGCGGCCAGGATCACTGATACAGCGCCATAGATGAGCGTGCGGCGGATGAGGACGTCGATATCGTAGAGCCTGTAGCGCTGGATGGCGATGAAGAAGGTAAGTGGCATGATAATCAGGCAGAGCGTATAGGTGATGTGTGAGATCGGCGTATAGATCGTCGCGCCGAGTGGGGTGAAGGGCGGCAGCCAGAATGCCAGGCTGATGAACATGAAGACGACGAAGCCCGCAATCACCCACTTCGTCTGCTGCTGTTCGAGCGGCGATGAGACGCGCCGATAGCGATAGGCGATATTGACAGTCACGCCGACGAAAAAGACGATCCAGCCGAGCGACAAAACGTTCTGAGCGGCGGGCCACACCGTGTATGTCGCTATGAAGAACAGGAATCCAACCAGCAGGAGCCACGTCCAGCGTGGGATGAAACGCCCGCGAGGAAAGAGCAGGAACAGGCCAAGGATGGCGGCGTTCTGCAGCGAGCCAAACACGATGTCGGCGAGTAGCGGGAGCCTGAATGCGGTCGTCTGCGTCGAAGTGGTGACGACAGGGCCGAGATCGAGCGTCGTCGCAGTCGGGATGAGCAGGATGACGTAGGCGGCGACCAGCGCCAACCAGGCGTGCGAGCGCCGCACAAAGAGCAGTGTCGCCATGATAGCGGCCACCAGGACGCTGAGCGCCTTGAGCGCCAGTAAGGTGAGCACATAGCTATGTGGCGCGATCCCGGCGCCGCTGAGGATATGCCGCTCCTGGAGAGTGAGCGCGCAATTGGCGGCGCAGGGATGGTCAGCCAGGCGAAAATAGCCAGGGATCGTGGCGGCAAACGAGAGCAGTTGGATCGCGGCGAGCGCAATCCACAAGGCGCGCGCTAGCAGCAGAAATCTGCCGTTCAGCAATCGATCGGCTGATGTGGGCATTGCTGGACCGCCCATGACGCTATCCTCCGACCCCCCAACTGGCGTTCATCCACTACTTTAGCCTGCCTGCGAATCTCCAATGGTGATCGCCTCGTATACAACGTACCATCTGACCGTTCGTAGATCGCTACGAAAAGCGTTACGGGCAATGCGGGTGGCGGCGCTTCAGCGGATCGCGTGGGGCGGCGCGCTGGCGTGGGTCGCCTGGGGCTTCGCGCTGACGCTCGCCCTGCCCGGGCTGTTCTGAGTCGCTGGCCGAGTCACAGCGCGGCGCCCCTCTCTCGCCAACGGGAGAAGGGGCGCCGCGTGTCGTTACCGTTCGCCGTGACCCTATTCGGCGTCGCCGTAGATGGTGTAGTGCCAGCCCTTGCGCGCGTCGCCGGTCTGGTCGAGCATGACGTGCTTGACCTGGGTGTAGTCCTCCAGCGCGTAGGGGGACATGTCTTTGCCAAAGCCGCTCTGCTTGAAGCCGCCGTGGGGCATCTCGGCGGTCAGCGGCAGGTGGTCGTTCACCCAGACGGTGCCGAACTCCAGCGCGCCGCTCATCCGCATCGCCCGCCGCACGTCGCTCGTCCAGACTGAGCCAGCCAGGCCATAGCGCACCGCGTTGGCGCGCTGGAGGGCGTCGGCCTCATCCTCGAAGGGCAGCACGACGACCGCCGGGCCAAAAATCTCGTCCGTCACGACCGGCGAGTCCTCGGCGACATTGGTGATGATGGTCGGCTGGAAGAAGTAGCCGTGCTCCAGCCCCTCGACCTGCGCGCGCTGGCCGCCCACCGCGAACTTCCCGTCGCCCGCCTTGCCTACCAGCGCCTCCACGCGCCCCAGCTGCGCCGCGCTCACCAGCGGTCCCATGTCGGTCTGCTCCGACGACGGATCGCCGACGCGAATTTCGCGGACCAGCGCGGTGAAGCGGTCGAGGAAGCGGTCATAGACCGACCTCTGGACGTAGATGCGGGTGGCGGCGGTGCAGTCCTGGCCAGTGTTGACGAAGCCGCCGACGACGGCGCCCTGGGCCGCCGCTTCGAGGTCGGCGTCCTCGAAGACGATGAACGGCGCCTTGCCGCCCAGCTCCATATGCACGCGCTTGAGGCTCTTGGACGCCGCCTCCATGATGAGCTTGCCGGTCTCGGTCGCGCCGGTCAGCGAGATCAGCCGCACGTCGGGGTGCGCCACCAGCGCCACGCCGACCTCATCACCGCCGGGGACGATGTTCAGCACGCCAGCGGGCAGCCCCGCCTCGATGGCCAGCTCGCCCAGCGCCAGCGCGGTCAGCGGCGTCTCTGGCGCGGGCTTCAGGACGACGGTGTTACCAGCGGCCAGCGCCGGGCCGATCTTCCACAGCGCCATCATCAGCGGATAGTTCCACGGCGCGAGCTGGCCACAGACGCCAATCGGCTCGCGGCGGATGATGCTCGTCATGCCGGGGATGTAGTCGTGCGAGGCCTGCCCCGCCAGCACCCGCCCGGCCCCGGCGAAGAAGCGCAGGCAGTCGATGGCGAAGGGGATGTCGCTGTCGCGGGCCAGCTTGATCGGCTTGCCGACATTGCGTGACTCCATCGCGGCGAGCGCGTCCACGTGCTGCTCCAGCAGGTCGGCCAGCTTGAAGAGCGCGGCGGCGCGGCCACCGGGGCCGAGGCCCGTCCAGCGGCCATCTTCGAAGGCGCGCTTGGCGGCGGCCACCGCGCGGTTGACATCCTCGGCGCCGCACTCTGGCGCGGTATCGCCCGCCGCGCCCGTCGCGGGATTGATGAGTGTGCGGGTCTTGCCATCCGCCGCCGTCACCAGTTTGCCATCGATCAGCGCCCGATCAGCGTTCAGCGCATGTTCAGTGGGTAGCGTTTTCAGCGCCATGCTCTGCTTCCTCTCCTCGTTCGTCCCGTTCGGGTTCGTCTCGCCTGGCCTACACACGAGCCGATGCGCTCGGTAGCCGCTCGTTCACGGTATCGCATGGTGGTCTCACAATGACACCGCCAGCATACGTAGGCGTCCCAGCCGTCTCAAGGGCCACGCTGGACATCCCTCGCCGCCGCCGATTGGCCAGAGTGGCGAAAGGATGGGAGGTCGCGGGGGCCAGCGCCAGGGCAGGAGTTGGGGCGGGTTCAGCCGCTCCCTTCCGCCGCGCGCCCGCCCCTCACTCGGCGCCGTAGCTCGCGCGCACCCGCCGCAGCAGCAGGGCCGCGCGCAGGTTCAGCTTGGTCAGCGAGTCGCTCAGGTCCACGTCGCAGATGTCTTCGATCCGGCGGAGGCGGTACTTCAGCGTATGGCGGTGGATGTAGAGCCGTTCCGCCGCGCGCACGCCGTTGCCCTCGCACTCCAAGAACACCTCCAGCGTCTGGGTGAGCTGGCCCTCGTGGGTGCGGTCGTGCTCCACCAGCCGCGCCAGCCGCCCGGAGAACGTGTTCTCCGCGAGCATCTGCGGCGGCAGGGCGTGCAGCCAGTGGAGCAGTCCCAGCTCCTCGAAGCGCGCTACGCGCCGCCCGTCACCCAGCGCGGGCAGCAGCGCCAGCGCCTCCAGCGCCCGCTCATACTCGCGGTAGAGGTCGCCGGGCGCCTCCTGGAGCGCGCTCACCCCCAGCCGCACGGTATTCTCGAAGGCGCTCAGGCTCTCCAGCAGGAACTCGCAGTAGCGTTCGATCTGCTCGCGGCGGGCGCACTCCAGCAGGGTCACCACGCGCCCGGAGCGTTCGCCGATCACGCAGGGGATATTCTCGTGGCGGGCGGCGTTGCGGGCGGCCAGCTCCACCGTGCGCAGGTCGGCGCCGCCAGTATCGATCACGATGGCGACATGCGGCGCTTCGAGGCGCAGGTGGAAGCGCGAAAGCTGCTCGCGCAGGGCGCTATCCGGGCGCAGGTCCTCCGCCAGCATGCGGCTCAGCACATGCTGCTCCATCCGTTCCTCCGCCTGGCTGGTGGTCTGGTTGCGGAAGAGGATCAGCGCGGCGACCGTCGCGGCGTGCTCGATGGCGTGGAAGTCCAGCGGCTCCAGCGCCCGCTCGCCCGCGATGATCCAGACGTAGCCGTAGACGCGCCGCGCGACGACAATCGGCATGAGGATGCGTGCCATCGTCATGCCCAGCGCCTGCGTCTCCTCCGTCACGTCCACCCGCTGCACGGCGAGGGTCGAGCGCGCCCGCGCCAGCGTGCCGGAGCGGCGCAGGAATTCGAGCAGGCGCGGCGAGCTACGCCCGTCGCGGATGGCGTCGCGGCGGCTCTCGTCAACGTGGTCGCCGGGGCCGGTCGCCTCGGCCAGCACGGCGAAAGCGAGGTCGTCGATCTCAACCGGGCGGCGCAGCAGCGCGCATAGCTCGTGCGCGACATCCTGGAGCGAGCCACCCTCCAGCACCAGGCGGGTCAGCGCGCTGTGAATGGCCAGCGACTGCTTGTAGAGCAGGTACTGGTCGTTGAGGCTATGCTCCGAGACCACCCGCACGATGTCCTCGAAGGCGATGCGCCAGGGGGCCTCGATGATCGGAAAGTTGGCGCTGTCGGCGATACAGCGCACCTCTTCGGGGATGCCTTGCACGTAGGTCCCTGTCGCCACGATCATCCCCGCGACGCCCTTGGCGATGAGCTGGCGGACGAGGCGCGTCTGGCCCTCCACATCGTCGCGCAGGCCATAGAAGGTGGTGAGCAGCAGTTCATTGGCGCGCACCCAGTCGTCCGCGTGGGGGATGTCTACCACGGCGGCCCAGAGAATCTCGCGGTCGAGGCCGCGCTCGCCCGCGACCAGTGGCGCCTCAGCCAGCAGCGGCAACTCGCGCAACTGGCGAATGGTTAGCATAGGGTGTTCCTCGGATGGCTGGGGCGCCCGTCAGCGGAACGGCGCCGGTCAGCGCGGTGTCGCGCGACGTGGCCTCACCCTACCATGCCGCATCACCGTTTCGCAAGCGATTTTGCCCTATCCATTGGCCATACTGGACAATGCCGCTATCAAAGGGAAAGTGATACCATGCGAGTGCGATTCGCGGGGAATAAGACCCCGCGCCACACGAGCATCCCTGGGGCGCTGACGCCGCCCGGTAAGGGCGAGGAGCTGAGAACCAACATGAGCATCGAATCCATCAATCCCGCGACTGGCGACGTGATCGAGACCTTCGAGCCATTCAGCCAGCAGCAGATCGACCAGACACTCGACCGCGCCCGGGATGCCTTCGGCGTGTGGCGCGTGGCGTCCTATGAGGAGCGCGCCGCGCTGGTCCGCGAGATCGCCAGGATCCTGCGCGCCCAGAAGGAGCGCCTCGCCCGCGTCATGACGCTGGAGATGGGCAAGCCGATCGTCGAAGCCGAGGCGGAGGTCGAGAAGTGCGCCTGGAACTGCGACTACTACGCTGAGGAGGCCCGCCACTTCCTGGCCAATGAGCCTGCCCCTTCGACTGCCCGCGCGAGTTATGTCGCGTTCCGTCCGCTGGGCGTGGTGCTGGCGGTGATGCCGTGGAACTATCCACTATGGCAGGTCTTCCGCTTCGCCGCGCCCGCGCTGATGGCAGGCAATGTCAGCGTGCTGAAGCATGCCTCGAATGTCACCCGCAGCGCGCTGGAGATCGAGCGCGTCGTCAGCGAGGCGGCGGCGGCGGTTGGCGCGCCCGCGCATCTCTTCCAGACCGTGATCGTCCCCGGCGCGCAGGTCGAGAAGCTCATCAAGGACCCGCGCGTGGCGGCGGTGACGCTGACGGGCAGCGATCCGGCGGGGGTCGCGGTGGCGACGGCGGCTGGCTCGACACTGAAGAAGTGTGTGCTGGAGCTGGGCGGCTCGGACGCCTTCATCATCCTGGAGGACGCCGACATCGAGGCGGCGGCGCAGATGGCGGCGCGGGCGCGCTTCCAGAATACCGGGCAGAGCTGCATCGCCGCCAAGCGCTTCATCGTCGTGGAGGCGGTGGCCGACGCTTTCGAGCAGGCCTTCGTCAAGGCGACCCAGGCGCTGAAGGTCGGCGATCCGCTGGAGCGTGACACCCAGGTCGGCGCGATGGCCCGCGCGGATCTGCGCGATGACCTGGACAAGCAGGTGCGCGCGACCGTGGCGCAGGGCGCGAAGGTCCTGCTCGGCGGCGAGCCACTGAACCGCCCGGGCGCCTTCTATCCGCCAACCATCCTCAGCGGCGTCACGCCGGAGATGACGGCATTCAAAGAGGAGACCTTTGGCCCGGTCGCGGCGGTCATCCGCGCGAAGGACGAGGACGACGCCATTCGCCTGGCCAATACCTCCGACTTCGGGCTGGGCGGCGCGCTCTGGACCCGCGACACCGCGCGCGGCGAGCGGCTGGCGGCGCGGATTGAGTCGGGCGCCGTGTTCATCAACGGCATGACCGCCTCCGACCCGCGCCTGCCCTTCGGCGGGGTGAAGCGCAGCGGCTACGGGCGCGAGCTCTCGTCCTATGGCATCCGCGAGTTCGTGAACATTCAGACGGTGTGGATCGGGCCAGCGCAGGCCGCCGCGCCAGTAAGCGCCGCCGCCGAGTAGGCGCGCCCTTCACTTCGCAACTGGCGGCGCGGCGAAACCCGCCGCCAGACTCGCCCGTATCACCCACATCAGCGGCCAGACGCGCGCCCAGGGGACTTGCGCTGGGGTAGGCGTCTGGCCCATAGTGTGGTGAACGCGACCAGTGTGAGGCCCGACGTACCTCACCTCCTCGAGTGGTCGCCGGGAACGCCTGGAGGGCGAGATGCAGAATGGTACTGAGTCGCCGCTTGTGGCGGCGCAACGCAACGCGATCTTGCAGGTTCGCGGACGCTATGAGCGCGGCGAGCTACCCATCGAAGCATTCCGGAAGGCGCTGGACGCGCTGACGGCGGCGCAGTCGCCTGAGGAGTGCGAGGCGATCTTGCGCGATCTGCCGCCCTCGCCGCTGGCCGTGCTGGCCGCGCTGGAGCCAGCCCCGCCCGCGCCCATCACGCCCAGCGCCCCAATGCCCCCTGCGCTCCCGCGCCGAAGTATCACCGCGTTCATGAGCGAGACGCGCAAGACGAAAAACGGCTGGACGCTGGCGCCGAATACGCATGTGCGGGCGATCATGGGCAGCGTCCAGCTCGACCTGCGCCGCGCCCAGCTCCCGCCAGAGGCCCGCATGAAGATCAACATCACGATGGGCGAGGTCAAAGTGATCGTTCCCGAAGACGTGGCGGTGACGGTGATGTCGCGCGTCTGGATGGGCGAGTCGCACGCGCTGGGCGAGAGCGTAGAGGGAATGGTGGCGTCGGGCCACGAGGAGTACGCCCCCACGCAGACCGCGCCGCGCGCCCGCCTGCTGATCGAGGTGAGTGTGCTGATGGGGTCGTCGCACATCAACCTGGCGAACCAGACTCCCATCAGCATCTCTGAACTGGTACGTGACACGCTGCGCCTCGCGCTGGAGAACACGCGGCGCAGCCTGGAGGCAGGCGCGCCGCCCACCGCCCTGCCGCAGCCCGGCGCGCCGCGACCCGCGAGCCTCCCGCAGTCCGACGTCGCGCAGCCCCGTCTGCCCGAGGCGCCAGCGGAGTAGACCAGGCGAGCGGGCTACGATATGGCTGTT
>DASVWQ010000243.1:0-2567 GCA_036393135.1 Ktedonobacterales bacterium | reverse complement strand
ATCAGGATGGCGTCGGCGAGGTCGATCAGGCGGTCGAGCGCGGCGATCTTGTCGGAGACCTTGGCCCCGCCAGAGATAGCGACCAGTGGGCGTTTGGGATGCTCCAGCGCCGCGCCGAGGAAGTTCAGCTCCTTCTCCATCAGGAAACCCGCGACGGCTGGCAGGTCGTGCGCCACGCCCTCGGTGCTGGCGTGGGCGCGGTGAGCCGTGCCGAAGGCGTCGTTGACGTAGACCTCACCCAGCGCCGCGAGCTGCCGCGCGAAGGCGGGGTCATTGGCCTCCTCCTCAGGATGGAAGCGCAGGTTCTCCAGCAGCAGCGCCTCGCCCGGCTTCAGCGCGCTCGCCAGCGCGGCTACCTCTGGCCCCACACAATCGGGGGCCAGCGGGACGGAGCGCCCAAGCAACTCGCTCAGGCGCTCCGCCACCGGACGCAGCGTATAGGTCGGGTTCACCTTGCCCTTGGGGCGGCCCAGGTGGCTCATCAGGACGAGCGCGGCGCCCTGGTCGAGCAGGTAGTGGATCGTCGGCAGCGCGGCGCGGATGCGCGTGTCGTCGGTGATCGCTCCGCGCTCATCCTGCGGAACATTGAAGTCCACGCGCATCAAGACCCGCTTGCCGTGCGCGTTGATGTCGCGGACGGTCGCTTTGTCCATCTCGCTGGCTCTCCCCTAGAGGCGCTCGCCAATGAAGCGGGTCAGGTCGGCCACGCGCGACGAATAGCCCCACTCGTTGTCGTACCAGGCGATGACCTTGAGGAAGGTATCGCCGACCATCATCGTCGAGAGGCCGTCGATGATGGAGGAGCGGGGATCCCCACGGAAGTCGCTGGAGACCAGCGGCTCCTCAGTGTAGCCCAGGATGTCCTTGAGCTTGCCGTCAGCCTGCGCCTTGAAGGTGGCGTTGACTTCCTCGACCTTGGTTCCCTTCTTCAGCTCAGCGACGAAATCGACGACCGAGACGGTGACGGTTGGCACGCGCAGCGAGAAGCCGTCGAAGCGGCCCTTCAGCTCCGGGATGACCAGGGCCAGCGCGCGGGCCGCGCCAGTGGTGGTGGGGATGATGTTGGCGCTGGCGGTGCGGGCGCGGCGCAGGTCGGGATGCACCACATCGAGGGTGCGCTGGTCGTTGGTGAAGCTGTGGACGGTGGTCATCATGCCGCGCTCGATGCCGAAGGCGTCGTTAACGACCTTGGCCGCCGGGGCGAGGCAGTTCGTCGTGCAGGAGGCGTTGGAGATGATGTTGTGCTTGGCGGGATCGTACTTCTCCTCGTTCACACCCAGCACTAGCGTAATGTCCTCACCCTTCGCGGGCGCCGAGATGATGACCTTCTTCACGGAATCGTGGCGATGGGCCGCCGCCTTGGTCGCATCGGTGAAGAGGCCAGTGCTCTCGATGATGATCTCCGCCTCCACCTCGCCCCAGGGAATCTTGCCGGGGTCGCGGTCCGAGAAGACGCGGATATGCTTGCCATCGATGATCAGCTCTTTGTCGCCAACCTCGACGGTCCCGCCGAAGCGGCCATAGGTGGAGTCGTAGCGGAAGAGGTGGGCGTTAGCTTCGAGATCGGCGACATCGTTGATGGCGACGACTTCGAGGTCGTTGGGGTAGCGTTCGAGCATAGCTTTGAGGCTCTGGCGCCCGATGCGCCCGAAACCGTTGATTGCGACTCGCGTTGCCATGAGGGGCGTTCCTCCTGAAAGCGGTTGGCCTGGAAAACAACTCCAGCGGCGCGGCCACATCGCCGCGTCCCACTCGCCGGGGGGCGCCACATCCCGCCATGCGGGCATGCAAGCGCCCGTGCGAATTGTACCACCCTAGCCGCATGTTTGAGGCCGGAACTACAGGCAATCGCGCGCCGTTACAGCCGCTCGATGATCGTCGCCGTACCCAGGCCGCCGCCGCAGCACATCGCCTGCAAGCCGTAGCGGACGTTGCGCCGCTCCAGCTCGTGCAGCAGCGTCACCATCAGCCGCGCGCCCGACGCGCCCAGCGGATGCCCCAGCGCGATGGCGCCGCCGTTGACGTTGACGCGCTCCATGTCGGCGTCTAGCTCCTTCTCCCAGGCCAGCACGACCGGCGCGAAGGCCTCGTTGATCTCGAAGAGGTCGATGTCGTTCACCGTCAGACCCGCGCGCTCCAGAATCTGCTGGGTCGCGGGGATGGGGCCGGTGAGCATCGTCACGGGGTCCACGCCGACGACGCGCTGGGCGACGATCCGCGCGCGTGGCCGCAGCCCCAGCGCCGCCGCGCGCTCCGGCGTGGTGAGCAGCAGCGCCGCCGCGCCGTCGCTGACCTGGCTGCTGCTGCCCGCCGTCACCTTGCCATCGGGCATGAAGGCAGGCTGGAGGGCCGCCAGACGCTCCAGCGTCGTATCGCGGCGCACGCCCTCATCGCGCGTCACAGAGGAGCCGTCGGCCAGCGCGACCGGCGCGATCTCGCGGTCGAACGCGCCCGCGTCCTGCGCCGCCGCCGCCCGCTGGTGGCTGCGCAGGCTCAGCGCGTCCATCTCTTCGCGGGTGATGCTCCACTGGTCGGCGATCATTTCGGCGGAGAGGCCCTGATGCGTG
>DASVWQ010000242.1:0-2375 GCA_036393135.1 Ktedonobacterales bacterium | reverse complement strand
TCGCGATGTCGTCGGATAGCGCCTGGGTGGCGGCCTCGTCGCCGCTGCCAATGATAACCAGCGTCGGCGTCGTTACGGCGGCCAGTCGGGCGCTCGCGGGTGGGTCGAGCTCCTGGAACTCCACACCCTTCCATTCGCCCGCCATGAAGCGACGATTGTTGTTGGTGTTCATCGCCAGGAAACGCTCGCGCACTGAAGGTTTCACCTCATTGGCGTCGCGGGCAAAGCCCTGGCACCAGATGCGCCACTCCAGCTCGTTCAGGCGGTCCGCGTCGCCCGCGTTCTGCGCCGCTGCGGCCTCCTCGAAGAGCGCATCCTGCTCGGGCGGGTTCTTGTGATCGACGCCGCTGAGGCCCGCGCCGGACGTAATCAGCGCGCTGACTCGCTCAGGATGTGTCACCGTGAATTCGATAGCGGCCGCGCCACCCATCGAGCAGCCGATCAGCGCCGTGCGCTCCACGCCGAGCGCGTCCAGCACACCGCCGATGTCCTCCGCCAGCGAGGCGGGGCCAGGGTGAATCTCCGACTGGCCGAAGCCGCGCATGTCGAAGCGAATCACGCGGTAGTAGGGGGCCAGCGCCGGAACCTGATCGTCCCACTGGCGGTGATCGGCGATGCCCGCGTGGACCATCGTCACCGCCGGGCCGGAGCCAGTCTCCTCATACCAGAGCCGCGCCCCGTTGACCTCCAGAAAGCCTTGCGTCATGCGTGTCGCCTCCTCGTGTGTGACCCGCTCCGCGCCAACGCGGGCGGACAAACGTGAGCAGTGTACCACTCCGCGCCCCATTCCCATTGCGGCGCCTCAGCCCGGTCATTGGCGCCGCGCGACGGCAGGCTCACAGGGCGGGCGCAGACAGGGCGGCGGGTGTGGCGGGACGCTCGGCGCGGCGGGCGCGCCACGCGAGGATGATCAGCAGCAGGATGAACGGCGCCGTTACCAGCGGCTCGCGATGGTCGCCAATCGCCGAGATGAGCGCGCCGAAGACGCACGCGCCGGTGATGAGAGCGAGCTGGCGGCGTGGCGACCAGCCAGGGCGGCGCGACCAGCCGACCACCAGCGCGACGCCCCGCGCCGCCAGCGCCAGCAGCGCGCCATTGCTCAGCAGCGCGGGCAGCGGCGAATCGGCGCCGAGCGGCTTCTCCAGCAGCGACGGCGCCGCATAGATGGCGATGAAGTAGAGCAGCAGCGCCAGGAATCCCAGCAGGCGCAGACGCCAGAGGCCGGGCGCGGGCGGCGCCGTGGTGACGGCGGGCAGCGGAGCGGCGCGCGGGCGTGGCAGCGCGAAGGCCAGCGCGATCAGCAGCAGCGCGGCGAGATAGACCGCCAGCCGCTCCGGGCGATACTGATGCGCTCCCAGCGCGATGGCCAGGCAGAGCAGCAGGAAGATGGCGCTGGTCACGATGATCCCGCGCCGCCTCAGCAGTGAGGTATTGGCGTAGGACGGCATGACGCTATCGAAAAGGTAGATGGGCGCGAGGACGCTCACGAAGACATGGAAGACGGTGAGCGAGACGGCCCAGCCCCAGTTCCACACGCCAAGGAAGACGTAGCCCTTCGGCGCGACGGTGTACCACGTCCCCGCCACCACGCCCTCATTGTAGAAGCCGAACGCGGCGCCGAGCAGCAGCTTGCCCGCCAGCCCGATCCGCCGTCGGACGATGGCCTCGCGAATCACCAGGTCGGCGGTCCCGTAGAACACGGCGACGAAGACGAGGCTGAACGGCGCGCCGATGATCTTCGTGACCGAGGTAGCGCTGGTCACGACCGTTTCGGGAATCAGGCAGGCGAGCAGGCAGAAGAGTGGGATGGCCAGCCAGCGCGACGGACGGCGCGGCGCGGCGAGCGCGCTTTCGGCGGTGGGCGCAGCCATCGGCGCGCGCGGCAGTGTTGGCTCTGGCCGCATCGTGACGCCTCCCCCATGCGACGGCTGGCGCGGTCATAGCGCCGGCCGCCCGATGTCCTGTAGAGAGGATACCTGAGTGGCGGCGCCCGCGCTAGCCCGCCGCGCCCCGCTTCGCCGCCCACAGCACGAAGCGTTGGACCTCCGGGTTGAGGCTATCGTCGCGGGTCTGGTCGCCGTGCCAGGCCCGCGAGCGGGCGACGGTGGCGCGCCACGGCTCCGGCAGATTCGCCAGCGCCCAGGCGACGGCCTGTGGCTTGGTCTGCGCCTCGCCTGTCGCGATGGTGTGCAGCGCGCGGCACATCGTCTCGACGCAATAGGCTTTGTGGCCGCGATGGGCCCGCCATTCGGGGTCGCCGGTCTGGCGGGCGAAGGCGGCCCAGTCGGGGAGGCGGGCGCGAGCCGCCGCACGCAGGTCGTCGGCCGAGATGGGCGCGATCAGCGTGCGCGGGTCTGGCCCCAGCAGTGTGACGC
>DASVWQ010000241.1:0-9764 GCA_036393135.1 Ktedonobacterales bacterium | reverse complement strand
GAGCTGCCTGCGGATCGCCACGATGGCGCGCTGGGCGCGCTCCGGCCCGATAGCGCCGATCTCGGTCACATCGGCCCCCAGCCGCACCATGTCGGCAGTGTCCAGCAGTGGGCGGAGGCCCTTGCGCTCGCCGTCCAGCCGCGCGACAAGCAGATGGATAGTGTTACTCCCAGCGTCTATCGCCGCGACTGGCCGCGCGTCACCCGTTGTCTGCAAACTGTCGTCTCCTGCCTTTACGAGCGCCCGTTCACCGTTACTCATGATGCCATAGACCCCCGCTCCCGGCAACGCGGCGACGCCCTATGGCCAAACGCTTGACGCGGCCAGTGTCCACGCGATATGTTGCGTGCTGATAACACGCGCGCAACATGCGCAGGAGGGCCGATGCAGGAAACGACCGATTCCCCACACGATTACAACCAGGCGACCGCCGCAGATGCGAGCCAGTCGCCTGTCAGCCCCGCCAGTGTGGAGGGATTGGTCGTCGCCCTCGCGCCAGACGCCTTCGAGGTCGCCGTCCCCGGCGAAACGGTCTATTGCGTCGCCCGTGGCCGACTGCGCCGTCAGCGCCCCAGCCCACCTGGCGCCGCCACGCGCGCCCAGGGCCGCCCGCCCAGCGTCGCCCGACAGGGGCGCAAGGAGCCGCCCGCGCGCGCTCTGGCCTCCGCTGCGGACACCCCAGAGCGCCCCACCAGCATCGCCCCCGGCGACCGCGTGACCGTCACCCTGCTTGGCGGTGGCCGTGGCGTCATCGAGGACATCGCGCCGCGCCGCAATGCCCTCAGCCGCGCACGTTCCGAGCTGGAGACCGAGCATGTGATGATGGCCAATGTGGACCTTGCCGCGCTCGTCTTTGCGGTACAGGAGCCGGAGCCGCGCCTGGGCCTGCTCGACCGCTATCTCGCGCTCTGCGAGGGCGCCGGGATTCCCCCGCTCATCATCTTCAACAAGCTGGACCTCGGTGTTTCGCCAGAGATCGAGCAGGCGATGGCGCTCTACGCCGGGCTGGGCTATCCGGTCGAGCGCACCAGCGCCACCAGCGGCCACGGCATCGCAGAGTTGCGCGCGTGGCTGGTGGGGCGGACCTCGCTGCTGACCGGGCCATCGGGGGTGGGGAAGTCCTCGCTCATGAATGTCATGCTCCCCGACGCGAACCAGCGCACAGGCGAGATCAGCGCGGCCACCGGCAAGGGGCGCCACACCACCACCGGCGCCCGTCTGCTCCCGCTTCCGGAGGGTGGCTGGCTGGCCGATACGGCGGGCATCCGCGAGCTGGCGCTGTGGAACGCGAGCGCCGAGTCGCTGCCCCGCTGCTTCGTGGAGTTGCGCCCCTTCGCCGACGACTGCGAATACGAGGATTGCGCGCACGATGAGGACGCTGAGGGTTGCGCGCTACGCGCCGCGCTGACAGAGGGCCGCATCGCGCCCTCACGCTGGGAGAGCTTCACTCGCCTGCTGGCCGAGGCGCGCGAGAAAGAACGGCCACGCTGGGCCTCGGCCAGCCGCTAGCCCGCGCTACTCCTGCGCTACTCCTGTGCGGCGCCACGCGCGCCCGTCGGAGCCTTGCGCCCGACCTGCAACACACCGTCTATCGCGCGGATGCCCTTCAGCACGGCTTCGAGCTGCTCTGGTCGCTGAATCTCCAGCACGGCCGTGATAGTCGCCTTGTGGGTGCGCTGGTTGGTGGTCACATCGATCTTGACCATGTTCAGCTTGTACTCGGCGATCACGCCCGTGACATCACGCACCAGGCCCATGCGGTCGCCGCCCTCCACCACGACAGGCGCGCGGTAGATCTGCTGGTTGTCGCTCCTGGGCCAGGCGACGGCGATGCCACGCTCAGGCTCCTTCTCCAGCAGGCGGCGCAGGTTAGGACAGTCCGCGCGGTGGATGACCACGCCGCGCCCGCGTGAGATGTAGCCACGCAACTCATCCCCCGGCAGCGGATGGCAACAGTTCGCGATCTGAGTCAGCAGGCCAGCCGTGCCCTCCACGCTGACATCCACCAGCAGGTCGCGCGCCGGGGCCAGCGTCGGCGTCTCCGGCTCCGGCTCGGCGGGCGCGAGCAGCTTCAACCGCTCGCGGACTTTGTTCACCACCACGACCGGGCGCAGCTTATCGGCGCCAACCATCGCCAGCAGCGTGTCTGCGTCGCTCAGCTTCAGTTCCTCGACGATCCACTTCAGATCGTCCTCGGCCAGTTCGTCGTAGCCCTTCCGCAGGCCAGCCGCGCGAAGTTCGCGGTCAAGCCGCTCGCGCCCTACCTGGATGTCGATATCGCGCTCGTGGGTCTTGAGATAGTGCAGGATGCGCGCGCGCGCGAGCTTCGTCCGCACGATGCGCAGCCAGTCGCGCGTCGGGTGGGCGTCATTGCGCTTGATGACCTCTACGATGTCACCGTTCTTCAGCTCATAGTCCAGCGGCACCAGCTTCTTCACCGGACGTCCCGACTCGCTGTTCTGCGTGATCCGCACGCCCGCGACATGGTTGCCCAGGTCAGTGTGGACACGGTAGGCAAAATCGAGTGGCGTCGCGCCAGCGGGCAACTCCCGCACATCCCCGCGCGGCGTGAAGACGAATATCTGCTCCTGAAGCGCGGTTGGCGGGCCGGGGACCTCCGTCTGGGCGCCAGGCTTCGTGGCGTCCTTCAGCTCCTGGCGCCAATCCATCACCTGCTGCATCCATTGCTGGAGCGCGCGGGCGTCGGCGCGAGCGCTGTCGCCGACATCCTTGTAATACCAGTGCATCGCGACGCCATATTCCGCCGTCTCGTGCATCTCGCGCGTGCGAATCTGGACTTCGGCGAGGCGGTTGTCCAGGCAAAAGACCGTCGTGTGCAGCGATCGGTAGCCATTCGACTTCGGATTGGCGATGAAGTCCTTGATGCGGCCATCCACCGGACGCCACAGATCATGAACATGCCCCAACGCCAGGTAGCAGTCCGCGACCGACGTGGTGATGATGCGGAAGGCCAGGATGTCGTAGAGTTGCGAGAGGTCGCGGCTGCCAGAGCGGACAACCTTCCGATAGATGCTATAGAGATGCTTGACACGGCCAGAGACGTCGGCCTCGATGCCGATCTTGCGCATCTCATCGGCGAGCACCTGGCAGACCCGCGCCACATAATCGCGCCGTCCGCTGGTCTCCTCCGCGACCGCCTCGACCAGCCAGCGATAGTCGTCTGGCTGGAGGATGGCGAAGGCGAGGTCTTCCAGCTCGGCGTCCACACGCCCCATGCCAAGACGTGCGGCCAGCGGCGCGTAGAGCGCATGGGTTTCCTCGGCCAGCGTGCGTATCTCGTCCATCGCCATATCGCCGGGCGCCGACGCGCTGACATCCTCCGCCAGCGTCGTGTCCTGCCGCTCGCGGATGCGCGCCGCCTGCGTCGCCGCCACGCGCATCAGGCGCAGATGGTCGGCCACTTTGACCACGACGACACGCGGGTCCTCCGCGACGCCCAGGAACATCTTGCGCAGCGCGTCCTCGTCCTGCGCGCGGCGCCGCTCCCGTCCCTTGCGCCGATCAGTCGCGTCCGCACCGTCGGGCGCGGGAACCGCCGCCGCCTGCCGTCGCAGCGTGACGCCGGGGAGGTGCAGCGCGTCGAAGCGCTCGATGGCGCCGATGGCCCCTGCCACCCGCTCGCCCAGCTCCGGTCCAAGCTGCCGCGTCACCTCGCGCGGGCTGAGCGCGCTCGCATCCACCAGCGGCGCCAGCAGCGTCGCCGCCAGCGTCACCACATCGATGCGCAGGCCATCCGCCAGAATCATGGCGGTTTCGAGGGCGTCTGCCAGGCGTGGGCGCAGCGCCTCGCGCTCCTCGGCGGCGCCCTGCTGCGCGGCGCTCTCGGCCAACATCAGCGTCTCGCGGACATACCGCGCCTCATCCGGCTCCAGATAGTCTGAGACAGCGGCCAGCAGCGCTTCGCGCGCTGAGGGCTCGAACGCTGGCGTCGGCGCCGTCGCATCAGGCGGCGTGGGCGCGGCTCCGGCTGGCTCTGTGGGTCGCCCACTCGCCTGTGTCATGCCATGCCTCCGTCACATCCTCGTCGCTTGTCACGCTCGACCTCCGTGACACCTGGCAGCGCCGTCAGCCGACGCATCACATCATCGGCGTGACGTGACGCCGGGATCAGCAACATCATCGCAATCGCCGCCTTGGCGCGATCCTGGTTCGCCACCGCGAAGCTGCGCAGAATGCTGATGTTGAAGTCAGTCAGCGAAATAGAGAGCTGATGCATCAGTCCCTGATGATCCTGCCCATAGATATTGAGACACAAAACGAAGTCGCCCGCTGGGAGTTGCGCCCAGCTCACTGGCGTCGCCTCGGTGTACGCCACACCCAGCTCGCGCCGCCGCGCGATGGTCGCCATCAGCATCCGGCAGCAGACGCGATGGATGGTCACGAGTCGCCCGCGCCCCGGCAGCCCGACAATGGCGTCGCCAGGAACCGGACAGCAGCAGCGCCCCAACTGCGCTTCCGCCAGACGACCAGAGGGATGGAGCAGCGGCTCTGGGCGCTCCGGCTCCGATTCCGCGCTTGGCTCGCGGTCGGCGCTCGCGTCCTGGTCAGGGGTCAGCGCGCCCGCGCGGCGCAACCGCCCCAGCGAGCGCTTGATACGGTCCAGCGCATAGCGGGTCCGCGCGATCTCCAGCCACTCAGAGCGTGGGCCGCCCGCCGGGTCACGCAGAATGCGCACCACATCGCCATTGCGCAGGATATACGCGAGCGGAACGCGCATGCCGACCAGTTCATCATGTCGATTCGTCGTCAGCACCCAGGCGCCCGTCGCCGTATCCCCCAGCCCCGTGTGGATGCGATAGGCGAGGTCGAGCGCCGTCGCGCCCGCAGGCATCTCGCGCACCGCGCCCTTAGGCGTGAAGACAAACACCTGATCGGCGAACATCTCCCCGCGCAGCGTCTCGACGAATTCCGAGGCGGTCAGGTCCATTTCGTTGTGCCAGTTCGCGATGCGCCCAACCCATGACGCCGTGCGCTTCAGCCACTGTGTTGGGTCCACGGAGCCAGTGGTGTGGTTGAGCGCCGCCTCCAGCCACTCCGCCGCGACGCCATGCTGGACCGCGACGTGCATGCGGTGGGTGCGGATGTGAAGCTGGGCGAGATAGCCATCGGCGCCAAAAACAGTCGTATGCAGCGATTGATAGCCATTGACCTTGGGCATCGCGATATAGTCCCGGAAACTGTCATGAAAATGTCGCCAGAGTTGATAGGCCGCGTTCAGACTCAGATAACACTCTTCGACGCTATTGACCAGAATGCGAAAAGCGATCACATCATCGAGGGCGCCAATATCGACCTGACTCTGCTGGGAATCGAGGAAGGCGCTGTAGGGCCGCTTCATACGCCAGTTCACCGCCGCGTTGATGCCCATGCTATCGAGCTTGGCCTGGACATGCTGGCACATCTGGTCGGCCCACGCGCTCCGGTTCGCCTCCACCTCGCGTAGTCGCCGCGAGACCTGCGCGAAGTCATCGGGATAGAGATATTTGAACGCGAAGTCTTCCAGTTCCACCTTGAACAGATAGAGGCCAATCCGACCGGCCAGTGGCGCGTAAATGTCGAGTGTCTCGCGCGCTTTAATGATGCGCTTGTGCGGAGCCATCACGTCCATCGTGCGCAGGTTGTGCAGGCGGTCCGCGAGCTTCAGTAGCACCACGCGCGGATCATCCAGCATCGCGCCAAAGAGTTTGCGCACCGTCTCGACCTGCTCGCGAGCTTTGCGATCACGCTTCGCCTGCGCGTCAATCGGCGCCAGCGGAGCGTCGGGCGAGGCGGCGCTCACCAGCGCGTCCGACGCCGCTTCGACGGCGTTGAATTTGGTCACGCCATCCACGATGATCGCGATTCGCTCGCCAAACCGCTCCGCGACATCCTCGCGCGTGACCGAAGTGTCTTCCACTACGTCGTGCAGCAGCGCCGCCGCAATGCCCTGCGCGTCAAGCGCCAACTCCGCCAGTATCGTCGCAACCGCCAGTGGATGCTCGATATAGGCCTCGCCGCTCTGTCGTTTGACGCCATAATGCGCCCGCGCCGCGACCTCAAAGGCGCGGTAGATGAGCCGCAGGTCATCCAGCGCCATGTATTGCCCGCACAGCGCGAGCAGCCGCCGCAACGACTCCGGATCACCGGACTGCATCATGCTGGAGATGGCGGAAAGCGCAATATCGCTGCGACGCTGGGGCGTCCTGCCCGCATGAGAATTCCTCGCTGGCGCCCGCATATTGACCCTCCCGCGAGTGACCGGCGGCGTGACAACTCCACCCCAATACCCTCATGAACGAAATACTGTTTGCCTCGCGTATTCCTCACAACCAATGGGTATTTCAGCGAACTGGCCGGAATGTGCGACGAGCGCGCGGACGGCTGGCGCCATCTGCGCGCTCGACATGTGTCTCCATTGACAACATAGGTATCTTGAATTATCGCGCCCAGCGGCGCCGCGCGTCAAGCCGTGTGACGCGCCCCACACCCGCCCCGCGCGACCACCGCTAGCGGACGCCAGCGCGGGCTGCGGCGACCTCCGCCGGAATGGCGAACCGCGCGCCCGCCCCCGTCGCCATCGCCGCGCCATGCCCCGGCAGACATGCCTCCACCTCCATCGCGGCGAGCGCACGGGCGCTCTGGAGCGCCAGCGGCATATCGAACGTGACCATCGCGGGCGGGGGCTTGATGCGCCCACCGGACTCGCGCACAGCGTCACCCGCGAAGAGCAGTTTGCGCCCTGGCAAATAGAACGAGATGTGGCCCATCGTATGCCCTGGCGTTTCGATCACCCGCAGACCACCCTCGCCGCTGAGCGCGGGGATGACATCGCCCGCGACGGCCGCATGGGTGATAGTGGCGGGGCGCAGGCGCGGGAAGAGCGCAGCGCGAAAGACAAAGCCCAGTGGCCCGTGCGGCGCTTCGCGCGGCCCGCGTCCCTCGATGGCGGGCGTGTCGCGCGGGTGCGCCCAGGTTTCGGCGCCCGTCGCCGCCACCAGCGCCGCCAACCCGCCGATATGATCGAGATGCTGGTGGGTCAGCAGCACGCGCCGTACGTCGCGTGGCTCGCGTCCCAGCGCGGCGATGGCAGCAAGGATGCGAGATGCAGCGCCGGACATCCCCGCGTCGATCACGGTCAGCCCGTCCGGCTCCTCGATCACGAAGACGTTGCACGTGACCCCATCAACCTGGTGAATGTCTGAAAAGATGCGCATCCTGGCTCCTCGCAGCGCCTCGCGCCTCCGCTAGCGCCGCTGTGGCGCGGTTGGGTCGTCCGGCCCGACCGGCGGATACTCACGCCATGACCCACCTTGCCCCTGGTCGTTGGGATCAGGCGCATCCCACGGGCGCGTCTGGTTCCATGCGCCAGGGTTTGGCTCGGCGGTGGGCGCGCTACCCCACACCGGCGCTCCCTGCTCCCACGGCAGCCGCTCTGGCGCGCCGCGCTGTGGCTGCTGTGGCTGTTGTGGCGCGCCCCACTGCTGCGGGCGCGGCGCCGAATCAGCGTAGCCAGCGTCAATCGAATAGCCCCCCGGCTGATAGTGCGGCGTCCGGTCGGGGCGTACAGCATAGCCGCCCATCGTGTCCACTGACGGCTTGGCTTTGGCGCCAGAGCGAGCAAAGAGCTTTGTGAACGAGCCGCCAAACTTGCCCAGCAGGAACAGCCCCGCGCCCACCGCCGCCGCGATGGCGTAGGTCGGCGCGAACGACCGCGCCACCACGCCGAACGCGCCCGCCACCGCATGGAAGTTGGCCGGATACAGTCTGCCAACCACCCAGAGGACGGCAAAGACCGCCAGCGTCGGCCATGAGCCGTGCCACGCCGCCCCACCCACGGTGACCAGCGGGTTCTTCCGCGACAGCAGGCTCAGCCCCAAGAGCGCGCCGCCGATCACCAGCGCGCCCAGCCAGAACTTCGGCAGCAGCGCCTCGAAGCTGGCGTGTCCGACGGCGGTGAAGGTCTCTGGTGAGAGTCCGGTGAAGAGCATGAACGGTTGCAGCCACGACGGCAGTCCGGTCGATTTCACCACCGAATTGTATTGCTCAGGAAAGAGCGCAAAAGTCTGGACGACGCTGGCGACGGGCGCGGGCAGACTGAAGGCCGCTTTTGGCCCGCCATCGTAATATGCGTCAGCCACATGCCCATAGATGACCCGCATGCCCTGATCATAGCTGAGGCCCTTGATCTCGCTGCCCTTCACCTCTGGCTTGATGAAGGTCAGAGCGAGCGGCGCGCCAGGCGATGCGGCGGCGGCCTTCTCCAGCTTGACATAGCCCGCCTCGCTCACCCCGTAGCCCTTCGTGACCAGCCACGGATTCAGCGCGTCCACGCCCAGGTCAGTGATGATCGCCGTCGACGACGGGCGCATCGAGAGGGACGAGAGCGCCGTCACCCACAGCGCCGTCAGCAGCAGGAAGCCAAAGATCGTTGCCGCGAGATTGCGGAGCAGGCCCATACGTGTACCCCTCCTGACACGCGCTCAATCGGGCCGCTATTGGCCCGGCAGGCGCGAAGGCGATTGGCGGCTCACATGCGGCCAATACGCGCGTTTCGTTGCGCTCACTGTAGCGAGCGCAACGCCCTGCCGTCAATGAGCCGCGCCACTTTCCTATAAGACTGGCGCGAGAACGTCCAGCGTGAGTCGATCGAACGCCACAGAGCGCCCCGTGTCCGGCGTTGGGGTCATGGCGTCGCGCCCAACGTTTGCTGGATGCGCGCAACGGTCGGCGCGATGATCGCGCGGTCATCTTCCACGAGCGTGTCCGCCAGTAGCCGCGCGGCCTCCGCATAGAGCCGCAGCGCCGCAGCGCCGCGCGCCCGTGGCGGGTCCTCTCCGGCGGGCGGCGCGTCGTAGTCCGCGACCAGCCGCAGCAGCCGACGCCAGCGCAACCCCGCCAGCGTCAACGCCGCGTCAAAGTAGTCGTTCTCCGTGCTGAGTAGGACGCCACGCGCCACCAGCAGCGCACGAGTAAGCCCCATCTCCAGCCCCACCGTCGCATAGAGCGCGGCGGAAGCGTTGTCATGCTCCAGCGCGCCCAGCAGCTTCAGCGCCTCCTCCGCCAGTCCCGCCAGCAAATCTGAGGCGTAGGCGTGCGCCGCCGCACGCAGGTCAGGCGTCCAGGCAAAGGCTCGCGCCTCGGCGATCAGCGCCGCCAGCCGTCCATCGCTGTCCGCGAGGACGCGCGCCTGCGCTAGCCCGCGTACCACCCACATCAGCAACTCTGGCCGCGCCATCTCGGCCCGCTTCGCCGCAATGGTCGTCGTCGTGACGCTCACCAGTCGCTCGCCCAGCGGCCAGAGGCGATAGACCTCGCGCTCCGACACTGGCGGAATCGCAGTGAAGCGCAGCAGATCGATGTCGCTAAAGCGGGTCGCATCGCCACGCGCGTAGGAGCCGGTAAGGGCCAGCGCCTCCACACCCGCGCCGCCGAAGCGCCGGGCCAACTCCGACAGCGTCGCCTCGTCAAGCGCGCCAGTCCCACCCCTCACCTAGCGCCTGCTCCGTCGCGGCGCGGGCGGGTCAGCGGGCGCGTCTGGCTCAGCGCCCTCTGGCTCTTCCTCCGGCTCCAGCTCACGAAAGCGATAGCCGACGCCGCGCTCGGTCAGGA
This sequence comes from Ktedonobacterales bacterium, assembly GCA_036393135.1. Lineage (GTDB taxonomy): Bacteria > Chloroflexota > Ktedonobacteria > Ktedonobacterales > JADMIN01 > JAKAIY01. The sequence continues at coordinate 155 of DASVWQ010000241.1, read as the reverse complement.
TGTAGCGGGGGTGAGCCGGGTCGCGCTCCAGCTTCTGGCGCAGGTAGGTGATGTACAGGCGCAGATAGTGGCCCTCGTCGCGGTACTCTGGCCCCCAGACCTTCGAGAGCAGCGTCTCGTGTGTCATCAGCCGCCCGGCGTTGGTGACGAGGTGA
>DASVWQ010000240.1:0-2224 GCA_036393135.1 Ktedonobacterales bacterium | reverse complement strand
CCTGCTGGCTTCGACGGCGAGTGGCGCGATCCGCGCGCTGGCCGGGCCGTCCAACTTCGGGCCAGACCCAACCGGCGTTGACCGCTACCACGCCGCGACCATCTGGAACGTGCGGACGGGGCAGCCAGCGGGCAGCGTCGCCATCCCGCTCCCCGCCGCGCCGAGCTACGTCTGGAGCGCTAGCGGGCAGATCGCGCCCGCGTCCACCAGCGCAGCGGCAGCGGCGACGGCCGGGCTGGGTTTCTTCTACTGGCAGCCGGGAATCCTGGCGCCTGTGCAGCCGAACGTGCCAATTGGCGCCACCTCCGCGTGGATCTTTGCGACCGCGACCTTCTCGCGCTGGTCGCCCGATGGCCACTATCTCGTGGCGGGCCTGACGACGCTGAACCGGGCGGGCGCCACGGCTGGCGCGCCTGCGCTCAGCGATCCCGCCGCGTGCGCCAGCGACAGGCTGCCGCAGCCCTGCTCCGATCAGCCCATCCCCACGCCCGACGCCGCGCTGCAAGTGGTCCTCGCGGCTGTCCTGCGCGCCGCCGTGATGGACCCGCCAGCCTTCATGGATTCGACGCCCGTCGCCTGGAGTCCCGACCGCGCCACGCTCGCCACCGTCCTGCCGGGCGACACCGCGACGCCGACCCACCGCGCGATCACCATCACCCTGTTCAGCGCCGTGGATGGCCGCGCTACTGGCCAGATCACGGTTCCCGTTGCGGCGGAGCCGATCGATACGGGCCAGGAAACGCTTCGGCCCTACTTCGCCTGGGCGCCAGACGGCAAACAGCTTGCGGTCGTCAACGACATCGACAATACCGTCGTGGTCTGCGCCATCCCCTGAGCGCGAGGAGGGCCGGAGGAGGGCCAGCATGCCGAAGCGCGACGAGCATCCCCGGACCAACGCGATGCGCGCCCTCGACCAGCGCCACATCGCCTACCAGGCGTTCTACTACAGCGAGGCCATCCACTCGGCGGATGAGGTGGCGGCGCTGCTCGGCGTGGACCCCGGCCAGGTCTTCAAGACGCTGGTGGCGCAGACCGACGATGGCCGCAACCTGCTCATCATCACGCCGGGCGACCGCGAGCTGGACCTGCGGCTGCTGGCGCGCGGGGTCGGCGCGAAGTCCGTGCGGATGGCCCTCCAGCGCGACGCCGAGCGGCTGACGGGGCTGAAGGTTGGCGGCATCTCGCCGCTGGCGTTGCTGGGCAAGCGCTTCGCAGTCTACCTCGACGCCCCCGGCGCCGCGCTGGAGGAGCTGTACATCAACGGCGGGCAGCGCGGCGTCAATGTCCGTTTGCGCGTCGCCGATCTGCTGGCCGTCACCGGGGCGCGGGTCATCGCGGCCACCCGCGCGCCCGGCGAGGAATAGCGCGCTGCGGCTCGCCCTCAGCCCGCGTGTCCGGTCAGTGTCATCGAGACAGCTACGCCATGTGTCAGGGTTTGATAGACGACGCAGTAGCGTTCGGTGCGCTCGATGAGCTTCGTCAGTTGCTCTGGTGAGGCGCTAGTGTCGAGGTCAAAGCTCAGGCGGATGGCGACGAAGCCAACCGGCGCGTCGTGGTCCACGCCCAGCGTGCCGCGAAAGTCCAGGTCGCCCTCGGCGCGCACGGTCCCACTGACTGGAATCTCCATCGAGGTCGCCACGGAGCGCAGCGTGACGCCCGCGCAGGCCACCAGCGCTTGGAGCAGCATATCGCCGGAGCAGACATGCAGGCCATCGCCGCCGGTCGCCGGGTGCAGACCCGCGCTCACCAGCGCCCGTCCCGTCGCCACCGAGCAGGCGATCTGCTGGTCGTCCAGCGCGCCCTCCGCCGTGAGCGTGAGCCGCGCGGCGGCAGGGTCTTCGCGGTAGCGCGCCTTGAGTGGCGCCTGGGCCTGCTGAAGTCTCTGACGATCCATTGCCGATTCCCCCTCCTGAAGTCGTGTGTCCGTCACTCACTCTGGCCAGATTCCACCATCACATACCGCTGGCCGGAGCCGTGACGGCATCCTACAACACTGGCGGGCGAACGTGCGATAATGTCTGCGCCCACCACAACGCCAGCAGCGGACGCGCGTGTCTGCGAGGTGGTTGGTGGGGGCGGCCAGGGGTCGGAGCGATGAGCATGGATGAGGTCAGCGCGGTGTATCCGCCCGCCGAGTGGCGCCTGCTGCTGGAGCGCGAGCCGCGCACAGGCGCCTGGAACATGGCGCTCGACGAGGCGATCATGGAGGCCGTCGGCAAGGGCG
>DASVWQ010000239.1:0-6070 GCA_036393135.1 Ktedonobacterales bacterium | reverse complement strand
GCTAGCTGACGGTGGCGCTGGCGGCGTCGGTGAGCGGCGCGCGACTCGCGAGGGCGTCGAAGCTGCGCTGCGTCGCGAGGTAGCCCGCCATCCAGCCATGTGTGTAGGCGGGATGGACGAGCGCCGGATCGAGTGGCGCGTTCGTCTGTTGTCGCCGCTCGCATGCCTGAGACGCCAATATCACCACCTGGTCCGCGTCCAGGTACGGGTTCGCCGCCGGATGCTGGCTGGCATAGTCAGCGCCGTCACCGAATCCTGTCCATAGCACCCAGAGCTGTTCAAGGGCATCAGTTGCGACACCGGTGTGCTGCATCATCTATCTCCTCCTGTCCCATTCGCGCGCATGCCGCCCGCGCTACCTCTTTCCTTAAGCATGGCCGGAGAGAAGCCTGGCGACAGTGATATATGTCGCAGCCGCTCCCGTTTCACCTCTCAGCCCGTCTGCTCTCTGCCGATAGCGCCTGCCCTGTGACACTTCTCGCGCGCGGCGTGACCCGTCTGTGATAGCGCGTCGCTACGCTGTCATCAGCAAGGCGGGCGCATTGTGGGGCGTCGGCTCAGGAATCTACAGGCCATATCGCTGGCCTGCCGCGGCAGCCATCCATCGCTTCATGGCGCCGTCCGCGCGCAAACACGCGCTAGCCAGAAGGGACGCTCTATGAAGACGCGCGTAGCGATCACGCTCGATGGCAATGAGGCCGCCGCCACCATCGCGCACAAGCTCAGTGAAGTCATCGCGATCTATCCTATTACCCCCTCAACCTCGATGGGCGAGCTGGCCGACGCCTGGTCGGCGCAAGGGCGCGCGAACCTCTGGGGCGGCGTTCCGCGCGTCGTCGAGATGCAGTCCGAGGGCGGCGCGGCGGGCGCCATTCACGGCTCGCTTCAGGCGGGCGCCCTGACGACGACCTTCACCGCGTCGCAGGGGCTGCTGCTGATGCTGCCCAACATGTACAAAATCGCCGGCGAGTTGACCTCGACCGTCTTCCATGTCGCGGCGCGCTCGCTGGCGGCGCAGGCGCTCTCGATCTTCGGCGATCATCAGGATGTCATGGCCGCTCGCGCGACTGGCTTTGCGCTGTTGGCCTCGCGCAACGTCCAGGAAGCGCACGACCTGGCGCTGATCGCGCATGCCGCGACGCTGCGGGCGCGCGTGCCATTCCTGCACTTCTTCGATGGTTTCCGCACCTCGCACGAGATCGCCAAGATCCTGCCGCTGGACGACGACGACATCCGCGCGCTGGTGGATGACGAGCTGGTGGCGGCGCACCGCGCGCGGGCGCTCTCGCCCGACCATCCGTTCATTCGCGGCACAGCGCAGAATCCCGATGTCTACTTCCAGGGGCGCGAGACGGTGAACCCCTACTACCAGGCCTGCCCGGAGATCGTGCAGGGGACAATGGACCGCTTCGCCGAGCGGACAGGCCGCCAGTACCGCCTCTTCGAGTACTCCGGCGCGCCAGACGCCGAGCGCGTGCTCGTGTTGATGGGGTCGGGCGCGGAGACGGCGGCGGCTACGGCGGACTACCTGAACGCGCGCGGCGAGAAGGTCGGCGTCGTCGCCGTCCACCTCTATCGCCCGTTCTCGGCGGCGCATCTGCTGGCCGCGCTGCCGCCGACCACCCGCGCCATCGCCGTGCTCGACCGCACGAAGGAGCCGGGCAGCGCGGGCGAGCCGCTCTACCTGGATGTGGTCGCCGCGCTGAGCCAGCGTCATCTCGCGGCGGGTGAGAGCGCCGGGCCGCGTGGCGAGCCGCGCGTCATCGGTGGGCGCTATGGTCTCGGCTCCAAGGAGTTCACCCCGGCGATGGTCAAGGCCGTCTTCGACGAGCTGGCCCGCGCCGAGCCGCGCACTGGCTTCACCGTCGGCATCAACGATGATGTCACGCACACCAGCCTGGCCTACGATCCGGCGTTCTCCATCGAGCCAGCGGACACCGTACGCTGCGTCTTCTGGGGGCTGGGGTCGGATGGCACGGTCGGCGCGAACAAGAACTCGATCAAGATCATTGGCGAGGATACCGCGAACTATGCCCAGGGCTACTTCGTCTACGACTCGAAGAAGGCTGGCACGGTGACGACCTCGCATCTGCGCTTCGGCCCGCATCCTATCGCGGCGCCCTACCTCATCACGCAGGCGGAGTTTGTCGCCGTCCACCAGTTCTCCTTCCTGGAGCGCTACGACGTGTTGAAGCTCGCGGCGCCCGGCGCGGTCTTCCTGCTGGATAGCCCCTATGGTCCCGCTGAGGTCTGGGAACATCTCCCACGCGAGACGCAGGATGAGATCATCGCGAAGCGGCTGCGCTTCTACGTGATCGACGCGCACAAGGTCGCCAACGCGACGGGCATGGGCGCGCGTATCAATACGATCATGCAGACGTGCTTCTTCGCCATCAGCGGCGTGCTGCCGCGCGAGCAGGCCATCACCCAGATCAAGCGGAGCATCGAGAAGAGCTATAGCAAGCGCGGCCAGGAGGTCGTAGAGCGCAACTTCCGCGCGGTGGATGAGGCGCTGGCGCATCTCTACGAGGTCGCGATTCCGCAGGCCGAGTCGCTCGCGCTGGCGGGCGTGCGGGCCGCCAGGGCTGAGGCGGGCGCGGCTCCGATTGCGAGCAGTGCGGCGGAGGCCCGGCCCATGCGGGCAGCGACTGGGCGCATACCGCTGCCCGTCGTCACACGCCGCCCGCCGACGCCACCGGAGGCGCCCGATTTCGTTCAGCGGACGCTCGGCCCGATGATGGTGGGCGAGGGCGACAGCGTGCCGGTGAGCGCGCTCCCCGCCGATGGGACATACCCCTCCGGCACAGCGCGCTGGGAGAAGCGCAACATCGCCCAGGAGATTCCGCAGTGGGACCCTGAGCTGTGCATCCAGTGCGGCAAGTGCTTCCTGGTCTGCCCGCACGCCGCCATCCGCGCCAAGGTCTACGACCCCTCGGAGCTGATCGACGCGCCAGAGGGCTTCCCCAGCGTAGCGGCGCGCTACGTGGAGTTCCCCGGCAAGCGCTACACCTTGCAGGTGGCGCCGGAGGATTGCGTCGGCTGCACGCTCTGTGTGGACGCCTGCCCGGTCGTATCGAAGCAGGACCGCACACGAAAAGCCATCAACATGACGCCGCAGCCGCCGATCCGCGAGCGCGAGGCGGAGCGCCGGGCGTTCTTCGACCGTCTGCCGGAGGTCCAGCCAGACGGCCTCAACCTGCGCGCTATCAAGAACGTGGAGCTGATGCAGCCGCTCTTCGAGTTCTCCGGCGCGTGCGAGGGCTGCGGCGAGACGCCCTATATCAAGCTGCTCACCCAGCTCTTTGGCGATCACATGCTGGTCGCCAACGCCACTGGCTGCTCCTCGATCTACGGCGGCAATCTGCCGACGACGCCGTGGTCGGCCAACCACGCGGGTCGCGGCCCGGCCTGGTCGAACTCGCTTTTCGAGGATAACGCCGAGTTTGGCCTGGGCATGCGTCTGGCGGTGGACCAGCAGAAGGCGCAGGCGGAATCGCTGCTGCGCGCGCTGGAGCCGACTCTCGGCGCGGAGGTGGTGGGCGGCCTGCTCGACGCCAGCCAGTCCGACGCGGCGGGCGTCCATGCGCAGCAGCGGCGTGTCGCGGCGCTCAAGCAGCGGCTGGGTCTGCTGACGGATGGCCGCGCCGATACGGTGATCGCCGGGCGGGCGCGTCAGCTCAGCAGCGTGGCCGACGCGCTGACGCGGCGTAGCGTCTGGATCATCGGCGGCGATGGCTGGGCGTATGACATCGGCTATGGCGGGCTGGACCACGTGCTGGCGTCTGGCGAGAACGTCAATGTGCTGGTCCTCGATACCGAGGTCTACTCGAATACCGGCGGCCAGGCGTCCAAGGCGACGCCGCGTGGCGCGGTCGCGAAATTCGCGGCGCGCGGCAAGAGCCTGCCGAAGAAGGACCTCGGCCTGCTGGCGATGGCGTATGGCTACGTCTATGTCGCGCGCATCGCGATGGGCGCGAACGACCAGCAGGCGCTGAACGCCCTGATGGAAGCGGAGGCGTATGACGGCCCGTCGCTGGTGATCGCCTATAGCCACTGCATCGCCCACGGCATCGAGATGAGTCAGGGGTTGGAGGAGCAGCGGATGGCCGTGCGGACGGGCTACTGGCCGCTCTACCGCTTCGATCCGCGGCTCTCGGCGCAGGGCAGGAGTCCGCTCACGCTGGACTCGAAGGCGCCGCGCGTTCCGCTGGCGGAGTACGAGCGGCATGAGACGCGCTTCCAGATGCTCCAGCGGATGGACAGCGCGCGCGCCGAGCGGCTGCTGGAGGAGGCTCAGGAAGACGTGAATTCGCACTACCACACCTTTGTCGAGCTGGTGGAGGCGTTGACGCCGGAGCCTGAGCCAGCGAGTGAGGCGGTCGCCGATGGGCGGCGTCCGGCGGCGAGTGGAACGGAGGAGCGCTCGTAGGCGGGCGCGCATGCTACGCGGCGCGGCTGGTTCCGCGCCGCGCGGGCGAGAGGCGAGAGGAAAGGGGGCAGGTCATGTCTCAGATCATGGGAGAGTCAGTGTTGATTCTTAGCAACGACGCGCGCGATCCGGACGCGCTGCGGTCCATCCTCATGTCGAACGGGTATGTGGCCTATTCGGTGGAGTCGCTGGATGGCGAGGCCGAGCGGGCGCTGCTGGAGACCGCCGCGAGCCTGGCGCTGATCCATATCGACCTGCGCCGCGATACGCTGGGCCAACCCGCTGAGGTCGCGCCGCTGGGGCTGCTCCTGCGCGACTCGGCGTATGCGGAGCGGCTGGAGACGCTGATCGTGACGCGCACACCCGCCGAGGTCGAGACGACGCTGGGGGCGCTGCTGGTACGGCTGGGCATCCCTGTGCTGGCGCTGCCCTGCTCGCCCGATGAGGCGCAGGCGATCCTGGCGCTGGCCCGCGAGCGGCGACGACAGCGCGACGCCCTCGCCACCACGCATTGATGCGTGCGGACCTCACCCCCAACCCCATCTCCCGCGAGGCGAGGGGTTGGGGGTGAGGTCTCGCCATCTACGCCTTGCGCACGTAGAAGGTGAGGACGCCGTTCTCCTCGGTCAGGTCGAGGACGGTGTTGCCGGTCTTTTCCGCCCAGGCGGGGATGTCGCGGCGGGCGCCTTCATCGGTCGCGCTGATCGCCAGAACCTGGCCGGATTGCAGTTCTTTGATGATACGGGCGAGGGTCAGCACGGGCATCGGGCACATTTGCCCCTTCGCGTCGATCGCGCGGTCCACATGTATCGCGGGTGTCATGGCTGGTTTCCTTTCGTTATGGTGAGCGCGTTGAGCGTCAGATGAACAGGGTGGTATGCGCCTCGCTGGCGAAATTGAGGAAAGTAGCGGCGCCGCCAACCTCAACCTCGTCGAGCAGGTCCTCGCGCTTGATGCCCATCACGTCCATCGTCATCTGGCAGCCGATGAACTTCACACCAAGGTCTTTGCACTGCTCGATCAGCTCGGAGATGGTGGCGACGTTGTGCTTGCCAAAGAACATCGACCGCATCATCCAGGTCGCCATCGGCGTCATGCCGGGCAGCATGCCCAGGATATTGGGCATCGGGACGGGCATCGCGGGATTGGCGATGGGCGCGACCTGGAGCCGCTCGGCGCCGCCCTTCTTGATGATGTTCAGCCCGTAGAAGGTGAAGAAGACCTCCACATCCTCGCCCATCGCGGCGGCTGCCGCGGCGAGGATCAGCGGAGGATAGGCCATGTCGAGTGTGCCCTTCGAGGCGATGATCGCGACCTTGTTCTTGGCTGGGTCTTTCTTCATCGCCGCCGCGACCCGCTCCTCGACGAGCTGGTTGATGCGCTCTCCGGCTAGTTCGTCCACGCGCTCACGGATGAGCTTTTCCATATCCACCGAGAGGATCATGCGCTCCCGGTCGGCTTCGGTGGTGGCCATGCGTGGCCTCCTCTTATCATCGTGTTGTCATCGTGGCGCTGCCCACGAGAGCGGCGCCATCATCACATCTCAGGGACCTCCTGGTCTCCACGAGCAGTACATCAGCCCAGGCTAACAGGCGCGTCACAGTCTGGCGCGGCGGCTACACGGCTGAGTAACAGGGCAAA
>DASVWQ010000238.1:0-4456 GCA_036393135.1 Ktedonobacterales bacterium | reverse complement strand
CCAGACTCGGCAGGTTGGGCAGCGGCCCTGTGACATCATCGTCGCTGCTGGCGCTGGCGTTGTTGGAGGAGGGGGTGGATGGGAACGTCAGGGTTGCTGACGCGAAGAGGTCAGCCCACCCACCCCCTTTCAAAAACGGCCCATGCTCCCGCCGAAATTGGCGCGCCGCTCCATCTCGGCGTCCACCTCGGCCTTCGGGCGGCCATAGATGGCCCGCGACCACTCGCGCACCTCCTCATAGCGCTCCTGGCTGAATGGCTCGGCCAGCGGCTCCGTCTCCAGCGTGAAGACGGGCGTCTGCTGGCCATCGGTGAGCAGGCGCGCGTAGGCGGTGAAGCGCGGCAGGTCCATCAGGTGGCTGGCGGCGACGGGCGACGGCTCCAGCGCGGCCTCCACCGAGCGCGCGTCGGCGGCGCCTGTGCGGAAGGAGACAATGCTGCCCGCGTTGCCCATCACCGCCTCGCGCACGTCCGCGCTGAGCTGGCCGATGTGCTGGTTGGCGAGCATCAGCGCCAGCTTATACTTGCGCGCCTCACTCAGCATGCTCGCAAGTGAAGTAGAGGCGTAGTTCTGGAATTCGTCTATGTAGAGAGTAGCCGGGCGGCGCTCACTCTCCGCGATGTTGGCGCGCGAGAGAGCCGCGTGCAGGATCATCGGCAGCAGGTTGAAGCCGATGAAGTTGGCGTTGGCCGAGCCGAGCTTGCCCTTGCCCAGACTGATCAGGACGATCTTGCCCGAATCGATGGCGTCCCGGAAGCGGAAGGCGCTCTTCGACTGGCCCAGGATACGGCGCATGGTCGTATCAACAGTGAAATGCGAAAACTTGCTTACCAGCCAGTCCAGAACCTCCGAGCGGTGATAGTCAGAGGTCTTGCTGACCTGGTCATGCCAGTAGCGTTTGACCATCGGATCGGTGACATAGGGCAGGATGCTACGCACGTAGGCGTCGTCCTGGAAGGCGCGCACGACCTCCACCAGCGTGCCGCCAGGGCTGTACATCACCGTCAGCATCACGTTCCGCGCGCCATGCTGGAAGCGTGGGCCAGCGATACCTTGATTGTGCGGGTCGTAGATCTGGACGATCATGTCGATGAAGCTGCTGACGATCAGCGCGCGTTCTTCATCCGATTCACACTCGATGATGTTAATCCCGACCGGATATCCCGTGTCCGCCGGATCGAAGAGGATGACATCCTCAATTCGATCTTTGGGGATGCGTCCGGCGATGTCGCGGATCAGGTCGCCATGTGGGTCGATGACGATGACGCCGCGCCCGGCGTTGATGTCCTGGAGGGCCATGTTGGCGATCAGAGTGGACTTGCCCACGCCGGTCTTGCCCAGCGCCCAGAGATGCTGGTTACGACTCTCCACGCTCAGCCGGACGGGAACTTCGCGCTCGCGCACGCGGTTGACGCCGAGGCGGATGGCTGGCTCGGCGACGCGCCCGCGATAGGGCAGCGGCAGCGCCGCGCCGCGCTCTGGCAGCCAGGTTGGCGCGCACGGCAGCGGCAACAGGTTGGCGGTCTCGCGCAGGTCGGCCAGGTCGGCCAGCGCGGAGGCCTGTGGCTCCTCAGCGGTGGACCCCCACGGCGTGTGCTGGAGCATCCGCAGGTTCTGCTCAGCGATCTCGAAGGCGCTGAGTGACGCGCCGGGTGTGTGTGTAGTGCGCGGGCGCTCGCAGACCGCGCCGCCCGCCACTGGCAATTCTGGATGCGACCACGCGCCCTGCGCCGTCGCCTCGCCCGGTCCGGCGATCTCGCTGGCCACCCGTGAGATGAGCGCGCCGGAGAGCGGCCCGGCGCCCGCGAGTTGGGCCCTTACGCGATAGGAACGCATGCGGAGGGCTGCGTAGCGTACGGCGACCACCCGCCGCTGCGAGAGGTCGGAATAGGCAGAGACGACGGCGGCGGTCTCATTTGGTTCGCCTTCGCCATCCCGCGGGCGCTCCTCGCGCCGCTCCTGCTGACCGTTGCGCATGGAACCGGTCAGGGCGATTGGCTCCTCGCGCTCCGGGAAGAGGGGGCCGTCCTCCAGCTCCTCTGGCGCAATGCAGACGGAGAGTAGTGAGGCGCTGCGGCGGCGATGCATCTCGTCGACGATAGCCTCCGCCAGCGGCGCCCCCTGGAGCGGCAGCGGCAGCCTCGTATCCGCCAGCAGCGCGGGCCGCCGCCGGAACTCAATCGTATCGGCAATCTTGAACGGATGCAGCGCGTGCGCCAGCAGACGGCCATCCGTCACCGCGACGAAGCGGAAGGTTGGCAGGCTGCCATACAGGGTGTCGCTGACATCGGCGGCGAAGGCGCGGACCTGCGCGCGGAGGTCCGACGACGCAATAGCGTAGCTGGTGTAGCGGCAAATCAGGAAGAGTTCGGTGAGTGGCTCGGTCGCCCCTTGCGCTGGCAGCGGATCAACGATGATGCGGAAGTCGAAGGCGATACGCGCGCCGGGGGTGGCGCCAATCAGGTGAGGCAGCCGACCGACGAACATGGTCTGCGCTTCGAGACGCTGGCGCAGCGCGATGCCGGCCTGCGCCTGAAGCTGATAGGCGAAGTAATTGGAGATGCGCTGGAGGCGCTCGGCATCCCCCTCGGCGTCCATGTCCTCCGAGGACAAGCGGTCGTCCAGCGGGTCGCTGACGAGCGGCTCGGTGATCGCGTGGATGGCGATACTGCTGGATTTCATCAAAGGAGCCTTCTCTACCACTATAGTAAGGAATATGGCGAGCGTCCGGAAACAGCGCGCCTGGCTGGTCAGCGCCGTCGCGCGCGGCGGCCGCACGGCGCCGGACTGATCGGGTTACGCCAGCCCGGCGCTGGCGGCCCGACGTAGCGGCGCCTGGTGTCCCATCACCTGGAGTACGTGTTCGGCGCGGGGCTCGTTGCAGACCGCTTGCTGATCGCGGCTGCCCTTGAGCGCGATGTTCCCGTCGCCCCAGCGACGGACGCCTCTGCCCACGCCCCTCTCCCCAACTATTCTAGTATACACTACTTGCACTACAATTATTCCAGTGATATGCTGATCAGCGCTGAACGGCCCCACCAGGGTTCATGCCAGGGGCCATGCCAGCATCGGCGGCAGCGGGAGAAAACACGCGGCGAAAGGCGACGCCAACAACGGGCTGGCGCAGATGAACTTGCCCGTATTCGGCGTGATGTCGTTCAGGGATGCGATCTCGGCGCGCTGGATCGGGTCTGTGACCTCGGCGAAGTCGAGCGTTGGCTGGTCGGTTGGGTCGCTACCGTTGACGTGGCCCAGGCTACGACCGCACACTTTCTCGCGGATGGCCGCGATGACGGGTGAGTCGAGGCCCAACCCCAGCGCCATAACGGCGGTCTTGAAGAACCGCATGCCAGGGCGCGCCGGGTTGTCTGGCGCGGAGGCCAGCCGGAACGAAACCAGCGAGGGTTCGGGATGCTCGAACTGGCAGTCCAGGATAGCCTGTAACAAGATTGGCGCGGCCCAGTGCTCGGGGGGGGTTGTCGTGACGAAGTTGCTCACGACCAGCGGCAGCGAGCGGAAGGGCGCGCCGAGCGAGACTTCCGCCGCCGCGCGTGTGACCGTGGCGACATGGAAGGCGGGGAGCAGGGCGTTTCTGAGGAGGTTGCTCGCCTGCGCGAACTGGACATGCGCCTCCTCGATCTGGTCGGCGGCGGGCCGCAGGGAGAGTCGCTGGAAGTTCCACGCGCGCCCGTTGGCTACCGCGAAACCCGACTCGATGGCGATGCGCGCCCGAATGGCGTTCACGTCGGGGAGAGCGCGAAGAACAGAGTGAACCAGGTCGGCGCTACACTGCTCCGACCGAACTATCGCTGGCTGCAAACGGAGCCAGAACTCGAGGATGGGGAAACGGGATGCGGCGCCGGGTTCGCTTTCCATCGTCTGCGCCTTTCTGACTCGTGCAAGAGCCGATGTGGTGTGTGAATGGCGTCGTTTGACTGTGCGGCGAATAACTAGATGGAAAAGCATTGGTCTTAAAATACAATAGAAGTAAAGCATAAACCTGAGTAAAGCGCAAGTTGCCTGAAAAAGTTGTCAAAATAACCGAGAGATGGCAGCCGATCTACATGCAGTTCTAGCAAGCGCGGCGCCACGAATGCTCTTTTGGAATTCCAGATTTGCGAAGTTGTGGCTCGTTCGCCCAGGCGCGCCAGCGCTCCGAGCGTCTGCGGCGCCACCGTGGGCCCGCTTGCGCCAAGTGGCGCTTGCACAGAAGTCAGCTCCTGTGACTGAGTGCTACTGTCGCACGGATGTCTAGGGAGTTCTAGATATCTGGCTTTGCCGCTGAGGGTTCCTGAACGCTGTATCGAGGTGATCTGGCGTGGCGCGTGCGTTGTGTGATGTGGAAGGGGTACGCTACGTAGTCCTGTTTGAGCGTTGCGTTTCGCCGCGCGACGCGATGAGGAGGCGCCCCGAAGGAGTGCGCTATGGCCTGGAATCTCTTGGGTCCACCTGAGGC
>DASVWQ010000237.1:0-6213 GCA_036393135.1 Ktedonobacterales bacterium | reverse complement strand
GCCGCTCCCAGACCAATGAGGAGTTCCTCGCCGCCCTGCAGAAGACGGTGGGATGATGGCAGGCGAGTAGTAGTCTTGGTCGCCCGCCCGCTTGAAAAGAGTCGGCTGATCGCGATGGCCAAATCGCATGGTAATTGCGAGGCATAAGTAAATGCCTGGTACGCTATCGCGAGCAAGGCGAAATAGCAGAATCTCAACGAGGCGCGGGTGGCGTTTCGTGATGCGGACGCTGTTGGAGACAAGACGGTTTTCAACATCAAAGAAAATGATTATCGTCTGATCGCGCACATTCGCTATGACACTGGCATTATCTACATCGAGGCGCTGCTGACGTATGCCGAATATGACAAAGGCGCGTGGAAAGCGTGAAAGGAGCTAGCTCTGGCTACGATGCTGGACTCCACCGCTGAGGAGGAATATCTGGCGCTGGTTCGCGCCTTTCCGCTGGTCTCCATCCGCGATGGCACGCATCTGGCGGCGGTACTGGCGGGCAAGCGGCGCCTCGTGCTCACGCACATGGAGCGGCTGGCGGAGCATTTCGGCCTGCCCATCACCGTCTTCCTCGAATCCGGCGCCCATCGGTCCTGAGGTGGGGCTATGCGGCGCTGATGTGGCAAGGAGCCACGACATGCCTGATGATCTGGCGCCCGACTGCTTCATCTGCCGCAAGCAGCGCGGCGAGCAAGCTCCGCCGCCCAGCGGCTATCTCTATAAAGACGCCTGCTATCACGTCTGCCATGCGCCCGCCGCGCTGGCCCTTCCCGGCACGCTGATCGTGGAGGCGCGCCGCCACTTCCTCGACTTCGCTGAGATGACGCCAGAGGAGGCGGCAGGCTATGGGCCGCTGCTGGCCCGGCTCTACGCCGCGATCAGGCGCGCGACCGGCGCCGAGCGGGTCTACGCGCTGGTGACGCTGGAGGGCGCGCCGCACTTTCACACCTGGCTCGTCCCACGCCTGCCAGGCGAGACGGCGCGCGGCGTCGCGTTGCTGGCGGCGGAGCGCTCCTGCTCCGAGGCGGAGGCGCTGGCGGCGGCGGAGGCGATTCGCGCGGCGCTGGGCTGAGCGGGGCGCCCGACGCCGCCACTCAGGCGTGCGCGCCCCGGAGCGCCTTTGGAATATAGGGACACGAGGGGTCAGACGCGAGGTAGTCGCCTGTCATCGCGTAAGCGCGGGCGCGGCTTCCCCCACAGACTGCGCGGAACTCACACTGCCCACAGGCGCCTTTCAGCAGCGCAGGATCGCGGAGTTCACGGAAGAGCGTTGAATCGCGGTAGATGCTGCTGAGGCTCTGTTTGCGCACATTGCCCGCCGAGAGCTGCAGGAAACCTGAGGGGTAGACATCGCCGATATGGGAGATGAAGCAGAATCCCTTGCCATCGTTGACGCCTTGCCCGGTCGGCGCGTTCGCCTGGCGGAAACTGTAGCCCGCGCCCGTCTGCTCCCAGGTGATCGTCGCGCTCGTCGCTTCTTCGCTGGCCCGCTCTTCCTCGCGCCGCCGCTGGATGACGACGCGGCGATAGGCGGGCGTAACCGCTGTGCGCACGTGGAACGGCGCATCCCGTGAGATGTCATAGAGCCAATCGAGCGCAGCCTCCTGCTCCTGCGGCGCGATCATGTCTTCTACGCGACCGCGCCCGGTCGGCACGAGAAAGAACAGGCTCCAGACACGCGCCTCAGCTTCGCGCACGCGGGCGGCGATGGCGGGCAGCTCCGCGAGGTTGCGCCGCGCGACAGATGTGCCGATCTGTACGGACAGGCCCAGTTCCCGGCAGTCGCGCAGGATGCGCATGGTGCGCTCAAACGAGCCGGCGACGCCCCGGAAACGGTCGTGCGCCGCCGCGTCAGCGCCGTCGAGGCTGATGTGGACCATGCTCACGCCGATGTCGCGCACCCGCTCCAGCGCGCGGTGGGTGACCAGCGCCGTCGCGCTGGGAGAGAGCGCCATCCGCAACCCGTGCGAAACGCCATACTCCAGCAGGTCGTAGACATCACGCCGCATCATCGGATCGCCGCCCGTCACCACCAGAATAGGTTTGCCAATGTCCACCACTTGATCGATGAGATTGCGCGCCTCATCAGTCGTTAGCTCGCGTGGGTCGCGCTTCGGGATGGCTTCCGCGCGGCAATGGACACAGGCCAGCGCGCATGAGCGGGTGATCTCCCACGCGACGGTAAATGGCGACCGATCGAAATCCTGGGTGAGGTAGCTGCCTCCGCGTGCGGGCTGGTAGGGGCGCTCAGTGGCCGTCATATAGCATTGGATCCCTTCAAGAGAGTTGGTATAGCCAGCGGTGGTCTCTAGCGATCAGGTCGTCTCCCAGACTGGCGGAGAGACGTCACAAACGCATCACATTTTCGCGCCGCTATGTCATGGCCGTGTCACACGGACGTATGCTCGGCGCGCTAGCTCCCGCATGCTCTGGCGCCGCTTCCTATCAGACCTCTCCGTGGCGCGCGCGGACGCGATGGCGGCGCGATGGTCCGCCACGCTGGCTGCTCTCGCGCGGCGCTGCAGCGTCACAAGGTGGTCAATCGCGCGTGGGCGGGGGAGTATAGTGCGCGTGACGACGGTTCACAGCCGTGGCGGAGACGCGCTACGACAGCGCCACTTCCGCGCGGATAGATTGCTGGGAGGCTGGTATCATCATATCCACCGACTCGCGGCCACCGGCGGGTGTTCTGCTGATGGCCTATGGCTCACCGAACTCCCTCGATGAGGTGCTGCCGTACTATACCGATGTGCGCGGCGGTCACGCCCCCTCACCGGAGCATCTTGCGATCATCATGGATCACTACAGGCTCGTGGGTGGCAATACGGGGTTACTGGCGATCTCGCGAGCGCAGGCGGAGGCGCTTCAGGCGCGCCTCGATGAGACCGCGCCGGGAGCCTATCGCGTCTACCTGGGCATGCGCCACTGGCGGCCATTCATCACGGATGTCGTCCGGCAGATGGCCGCCGATGGCATCCAGGAGGCGATAGGGATCGCGCTGGCGCCACATGACTCGCGCATCAGCGTTGGCGGCTACATCGCCAAAGTCGAGGCGGGGCTGGCGGCGCTAGCGCAGGAGCGCAGCGAGGCAGCGCCAGCCATCCACTTCACCTACGCGCGGAGCTGGCACACCGATCCACACTTCCTCTGGCTGCTGGCGGAGCGCGTCAAGGCGGCGTTGGGCGAGAAGTTCACGCCGGAGGAGCGGGCCGACGCCCACGTCATCTTCACCGCGCACAGCCTGCCACAGCGTGTGCTCGAATGGCATGACCCCTACCCCGCGCAGCTACGCGAGACGGTGGACGGCGTGGTCGAGCTGCTTAGCCTGAACGAGTCGCGGTGGACGTTCGCCTACCAGAGCGCGGGCCGCACCGATGAGCCGTGGCTAGGTCCTTCGATCCTGGATGTCATCCCGCAGTTGGCGGCAGGTGGGGCCAGGGCGGCGCTCGTCTGCCCCATCGGCTTCATCGCCGACAATCTGGAAATCCTCTACGACATCGACATCGACTGCCACGAGCGAGCCGCGCAGGCGGGCATTCACCTGGAGCGCATCGCCATGCCCAACGCCGACCCCCTGCTGATCGAGGCGTTACTAACCGCCGTGCGACAGCCCAGGAAGGTAGACACAGGCGCATAGGCTGGGCAGCGCAGGCTGAGGGAGCACCTGCAGCGGCGGTTCGCGCGGCGCTGGGCTGAGCGGCTGGCGGGGCATGTCGCAGTCGCCTGGGATATGCAACCAGACATCACTGGACGCCGTAGTACGAGGCAAGCGGTTGTAGCATCTCGCAGGGAGTGATGGCGATGAACCCACTGCCCATCCTGGCCAGAGTCTGGGTTGGCCTGCGCGCCAGGTTACAGGCGCCGCGGTGGCGCATCCTGAGTGGCGTGAGCCTGCTGCTCGTGGCGCTGCTCATCGCGAGCTTTGTCGTCCTGCGCCTGCGCCAGCCTGCGACTGCGGCGGGCGCGCCATCGGTTGCGTGCCCAGCCAGCGCGGCCACCCTCTCCATGGCGCCGCCCGGCGTCACGCTGCCAGTGAAGATTCCCGCCGGGGAGCCGCGCGTTGTCGCCACCGTGAATGGCTATCCGCTCTGCGCGGTGGGGCTGGAGTTGCGCGTTGAAGGGATTCTGGCGAACTACCAGCAATCGCTCAAGCAGCTTCAGTCTGGCCAACTGCCGCCGGGCGCGCTGCCGCCGAGCGTGCTGGCGACCCTGAAGGAGACGCCCAACCAGGTTCGCCACGACGCGCTCACCCGGATGATCCAGGAGCGCCTGCTCTTGCAGCAGGGGCGGCGCCTCGGCTTAACCGCGTCGCTCTCCGCCGCGCGGGCGATGGCGCGCCAGCAACTGCGGATCTATCGTGCGATGCCGGCGTCCAGCCCCGCGCGCGCGAGTTTCGCGGCGTATCTGCGCGCGAACCACCTGACCGAGCAGACCTTTCTGACGAATCCCGGCATCCTGCAAGGCTGTGTGGACATCCTGACCATCGCCGCGATGCGGCAGCGCATCATCAATGGGTCGGCGCCAGGCGCCTCGCCGACGAATGATGTGAGCGCGTATGAGCAGCATCTCTGGCAGACTGGCGACGTGCGCGTCTACCTGCCCGCGCAGCTTGGCTGGTAGGCTTCTTCGCGCCAGCGTCTCCCGGCGTCCCGCGCCGCCCGTGGTACAATGGCGGGTGGCGCGCGGCTGAGCGCGTCGCCGTAAGTGAGCGTCCCCCAGCCAGCGGAGAGGCGAGCCAGACCCGTGCGAATCGAACGCCTCAGTGTGGACAACCAGCGCACGCAGGGAGCCGAGCGGCGCAACTGGTACCGCAAGTACAGCGCGAAACATCTCAAGCAGATCGAGCTGGCGCTGCTGGCCGCGCTCGACGCCCGCGCCGCCGCCGCGCCCGATGCCGCCGTCGCGCTGGGAGCGGGCGCCTGCACCGAGCTGCCCCTCGACCAGCTTGCCCGCGCCTGCCTGCCCGTGACGCTGGTGGACCTCGACACGATGGGTATGCTGCGGGCGCGCGACGAACTGCCAGCCGCGCTCCGCGAGCGTATCCGCACGATCTCGGCTGACCTGACGGGTGGTGTCAGCAGCGCGCTGCAAGATGAGTTGCGCGCCCAGCCGTGGCCCGACCTTCGCGCGCTCGGCGGCGGGCGCGGCGCCAGCATCCTCGACGCGGTGGCCGACTGCCTGGAGCGTGTTCCCGTGGCCCAGCCGCCCGATCCCGCCGCGCTGGGGCTGGCGGAAGGCGGCTATGGGCTGGTCATCAGCTCGCTCGCCCTCACACAGCTCTACAGCCTGCCCCTGCTCGACGCGCTGGATACCCTGCTGGTCTACGCCCCCGACCTCGCCGACGAGCGTGCGGCGCATCCGCGCTATCAGCGGGCCGAGCGCGGGTTCCAGCGGCGCATTGTGACGGGGCACCTGGCGCTGATCGAGCGGCTGCTCGCGCCGGGCGGTGTCGCGCTGCTCATCAGCGATTGCGTGGGGCATCTGCTGGCGCCACAGCGTGGCGCGCACGCCAGCGAGGGGCGCGAGACGCTGGACGTGCTGCCCGCCGAGGTCCTGCGCCTGCCCGATGATCTGGCGGCGCGCTTCGAACTGGTCGGGCCACTGCGCCAGTGGATGTGGATGGTCTCGATGCCAGAGGGCGAGACTCCGGGACGCGCCTATGAGGTGGTCGCGGCGCTGCTGCGCGCCCAGCCGAGAGCGGGCGGCGCGGCGTAGGATGTTCCGCCTGTCCGCGTTGCCAGCGCAGGCAGGCTCTGCTATACTGCGCCGGACCCTCACCCCCTAACCCCCTCTCCCAGAGGGAGAGGGGGAATCCGGACTCCCCTCGCCCTCTGGGAGAGGGGCTGGGGTGAGGGTTCGCGCAGCAAAAGGATGACGATGGAAGCCAGACTGATCGACGACCGCCGCCAGTGGAACGAGTTCATCGCATCCGCCGCGACCGGGCATCTCTGCCAGACGTATGAGTGGGCCGACCACTCCGACGAAGGCTCGCGCGCCGGGTCGCTACGCATCGGCGTGCTGGATGGCGGGCGGCTGGTCGCGGCCATGCTGCTCTCGGCGAGCAAGGCCAGCGGCGTGCGCGCGCCCTTCTACTACGTCCCGCGCGGTCCCGTCTGCGATGATCCCACCTCGCCCGCGCTGCCCCTGCTGATCCGCGCGGCGGCGCGCGAGGCCCGCAAGCGCGGCGGCTTCTTCATCCGCATCGAGCCAAACATCCCGCAG
>DASVWQ010000236.1:0-2441 GCA_036393135.1 Ktedonobacterales bacterium | reverse complement strand
GGACCTGGTGGCCTCGCTCGACCGCCGCGCGCCCGCCAGTCTGCGCATCTGCGCCCTGCTCGACAAGAACAAGCCCTGTCCCCTGCGCGCCCACCCGGAGCGGTTGGGGTACACCGGCTACACGATCCCCGATGAGTTCGTCGTCGGCTACGGGTTGGACTACGCCCAGCGCTATCGCAACCTGCCTTATATCGGCGTGCTGAAGCCGGAGGTCTACACCCGCGCGGGCGAGTGATGCTCCGGCGTCTGGCCAGGGCGCGCGGCGACTGCGAGAGGATGGGGCTGTGAGCGCATCATCAGCCCACGCTCGCGCGTCCACCTTCCAGGCGCTGCATTCGGCGCGGCGACGTTTGTGGTGGCGGCGCTCTGCGCGCTCGGCTCGCTGGCGCTGATTCCGGTGGGCTATGCGCTGGCGAGTGGTATTACACATCCGCCTGAGATGTTGGCGCTCGTTGCGCCCCCTCACCCCACCCCCTCTCCCAGACGGCGAGGGGCTTTCTGATTCCCCTCGCCCTCTGGGGGCGGGGCCAGGGGTGAGGGTTTGACGCAACGACAACGACAACGACCGCAGCGGACATGTTATGATCTCGGACCACTACAGCCCCGTCTGGGTCTTCGTCATCTCCGGCGCGCTGGAGATCATCACTAGCCTGATTGGCCTCTCGCTGCGGACGGTGCGCGAGCTACACTAGTCTGCCTGAGTGGCGTCAGGCGTGAATATTGCGATGGCAATGGGCATGATGCGCGGGCATGAGCGTCTGGAGCGGAAAGAGGCGGGCTGTGGGGAAGCGGATAGCCGCCGGGCTGCTGGCTGCCGGGGCGCTGGGCGCGGCCACCTGGGGCCTCTGGCGCCACTATCGCGTCGCAGTGGACATCTGGTGGGCGGGCCGGGGCGCGCCGGAAGGGCTGGCAGCGCGCCAGCGGGAGCGCCTGCGCGCGCTCATCGCCTTCGCCCGCGCCCGCTCGCCCTACTATCGCGCGCTCTATCGCGATTTGCCAGCGGAGATCGAGGATCTGCGCGCCCTGCCCGTCGTGACCAAGCCCGACCTGATGGCGCGCTTCGACGAGTGGGTGACGGACCCCCGCGTGACCAGAGCGGGCGTCGAGGCCTTCGCTGCGAACGCCAGCCTCGTGGGCAGGCGCTATCTCGGTCGCTATGTGGTGTGGACGACCTCCGGCACGACAGGCAAGCCAGGCGTCTTCGTGCAGAATCCCCTCGCCATCGCGGTCTATGGGGCGCTCATCATCTTTCGCGGCTACGACTGGATGCCGCCCGCGCTGATCTGGCGGACGCTGTGGCGCGGGCGGATGGGAACGCTCGTCGCGACTGGCGGCCACTTCGCCGTCGCCGAATGGATGGAGCGGTTGCGCCGACAGGTAGCGCCGCTGCCCGCCGTTCAGCGGCGCGTCCGGGTCTTTTCCGTCCTCCTGCCGCTGGAGGAGTTGACGCGCCAATTGAATGACTTCCAGCCCACCCTGCTGATCGGCTATCCCTCGGTCCTCCGGCTGCTCGCCGATGAGCAGCGGGCACGGCGGCTCCATATCGCGCCAGATTACATCGGCCTCGGCGGCGAGGAAGTGGAGCCGGGCGCACGGGAACGGATCGCGGAGGCGTTCCCCTGCGTGCTGCGCGACAACTACGGCGCCTCGGAGTTCCTCGTCCTCGCCTATGGCTGCGCGCACGGCTGGCTGCATGTCAACAGCGACTGGGTGATCCTGGAGCCTGTAGACGCCGCGTACCAGCCGACGCCACCCGGCCAGACCTCGCAGACGGTGCTGCTCACCAATCTGGCGAACCACGTCCAGCCGCTGATCCGCTATGACCTGGGCGATAGCGTCACGCTGAGGGCTGATCGTTGCCCGTGTGGCTCCCCGCTGCCAGCCGTGCGCGTCTCTGGGCGGCAGGGCGACACCTTGCGCCTGCTCTCCCCATCGGGGGCGACGGTCGCGCTACCACCCCTGGCGATTGGCGCAGTGGTGGAGGAAACAGAGGGCGTGCGCCGCGCGCAGATCATCCAGACCAGCGACGATACGCTGACGGTGCGGCTGGAGGTCGCCGCCGGAGCGGAGCCAGCGGCCGTCTGGGAGCGGCTGGAGCGTCGCCTGCGCGACTACCTCGCCACGCAGGGGCTGCCAGCCGTGACCATCGAGCGGTCGCCAGAGCCGCCGCGCCAGAGTCCGACCAGCGGCAAGTTTCGCCAGGTCTGGCGCGAACTGCGCTAGCCCACCTTCGCCAGGCTCGCCCGCCAGTCATGGATGAAGGCGACAGTGGCGATGATGGCGACGACGGTCATCACTATCGTCGCGGGGGCGAGGAAGAAGCCTGCGCCAGAGAGCGCCGGGACGACGATGCCGATCAGCACGACATCGCTGGTGACGAGCAGTCCATAGGCGGTGCTGCGGTGGTCGGGCGTTTTCACGTTGAGGCCCCAGAGCGCGCC
>DASVWQ010000235.1:0-7604 GCA_036393135.1 Ktedonobacterales bacterium | reverse complement strand
TCACGTGCGCCTCGGCCTGGAGCGCGGCCAGGCGCATCGCCGGATCGCCAGCACGCTGCTCCGACGCTGTCCAGATGGCCGACACCGTATTGGCGATGGCCGCCATAGCGGGCCGCGCCAGCGCCAGTTCCCGCGCCAGGGTATGCGTCGCCGCCAGCCGCCCCGCCGCCGCCCCTGGCTGCGCTGCTACCGCCGCGAGACTTCGGGCAGCCTCGCGCGCCAGCCAACTCGCGCCATGGATACGATCTGCGCGCATTCGCTCCACGCTCGCCACTGACGCATCAGAAGCGCTCATGCGCCGCCCGGTCCGGGCTCTAGTGGATAGACTCGCGCCAGCGCCTCCGCCAGCCGGGGAACCGTGTCGAGGCTGGCGACCTGCTCAGGCGGGATCCACGCAAAGCCCAGCGCCTCCCAGTCCGGGCGGGCGGCGTCGGGGCTGAGCGCCAGAAACAGGAACGGGTGCACAACCCAGTCCTGCCCAATCGCCGCATCGCGAAACGCCACTGGCTCGCCCTCACGCAGGAGAGTGACATCTGTAGGCTGAAAGCCTGTCTCCTCAGCAATCTCCTGATATGCCTGGCCTAGCGGTGTCATCTCCGCCTCAATATAGCCACTGATAGCGCCCCACGCGCCGCGATACGTTCGCACACGATCGCTGCGTCGCGCCAGCAGCGTCTCATCGCGCCCACGGTCGCGCCGCAGTAGGAAACAGCTCACAACGTGCGTGGGCGCATCAGGCGCCGCGCCACGCCCACGATCCGTCGCACTCATGCCGGAACCTCCTTTCGCTTCCATCGGATACTGGATACCTTGATTCTAGCGCGGCCGGGCCAGCGCTTTCCGGCTGCGCCTCTCAAATAGCGTTGAGGTCCTCCATGTGCGCGCTAATAGCGTTGGGGTCCTCGTGCACGCTGTACGCCTTTGTTTGTAGTTGCCCGTAGTTAGTGGCTATAAGAAAGATACGGACATATCCGCCAGCAAGACAACGTCCTGGTCAACCCACTCTATTCGGAGATCGGGCCAGCCAGGACGCTTGCTTAGGTCGCCGGAGTCGGCGTTAGTTCTGGGCTGCTGTTGGCGATTCAGCCGGGGCGCGCGACGCCGTAATGTCGAGCGTGAATGTCAGGCAGCCATCGGCATAGGATGACCTGGCGGGAAAGCCCGCATGCGCCAGCACCGCGCGCATCCGCATATTCGTGGACATCGTGACGGCCAGCATCCGCTCAAAGCCACGCTCATGGGCATAGGCCAGCAGGCTCGCGAGCAGCCTGGTGCTGATGCCGCGTCCCTGCCACTCGTCATCGATGACGAAGGCCAGCTCGCCTTCGGTGGCCGTCACGCGCTCATAGCGCACCACACCGATGATGCGCTCCTCGTCGCCCTCGCCAGTCGTTGCGACCAGGGCCATGCGGTTGTCGTAGTCCAGATGCGTCAGGCGCCACGCCTCTGAAGTGTACAGTGTCGGCGCCACACGGAAGTAGCGCATCACGATGGTGTCGAGCGAGAGACGCGCGTGGAACTCTTGCAGGCGCTCCACATCATCGGGTTGGATCGCCCGCATTCCTACCCCTGTCCCGTCGCGCAGGGTAATCGTATGTGAGAGGTCGGAGACTCGCGCCCGGCGGTACGCGCTCCAGGCGGCGGCGTCACTCAACTCTTGCGGCTTTGTCATGATGGTCTTCGAGGGACTCATAGTGGTCCGCTCCTTTCGCGAGTGTTAGCGGGAGACATGCGCGGGATACCAGTGTCCTCGCGGGTGAGAACCAGCGCTCACCATCTCTTAGTGTACAATCTACACTTCTCTCTTCGCGCCGTTTCGGGCTAACAGATTCACACCCGAACTAACACGCGCATCCTTGCGCCTCCCGCAATCTCCTCAATCGCAATCCTAGCAGCGACCTATCACAGCCTTGTCACGGCGCGGCGCCCAGATGTCACAGTCCCGCGCCACGCGCTCAGCGGTCAAACCCGCCACTGGCGAGCAGTCTGCGCCCCAATAGCAGGAAGTAGAGATAGCCGCGCCAGTCGCCCATGCGAGCAAGCAACTCCTTCGCCGCCGCATCGGGATCATCGCGCTCGGCAAATACCTCCCGCAGCCCGCGCGTCGCCCCCGAATCGCCCGCCGGGAATACCGTGAGGCGCCCCAGCCCGCGCAACAGCGCCACTTGCGCGCTCCACGGCCCGATGCCAGGAATCTGCGTCAGCCGTGCGATGGCCTCAGCGTCCGTCAGGCCCGCGTAGTCCGCCGCCTCCAGCGCGCCCGTCTGCGCCCGCGCCGCCAGCTCCCGCAGCGTCCGCGCTTTGGCCTCGCTCAATCCACATGCCCGCAACGTCGCATACTCGGCGGCGAGCACGGTGGTGGGCGACGGCAGCCCCCGGTAGTCGCGCCCCTCATAGGCGACCGTTGGGCCGAGCGCCTCCACGAAACGATTCAGCGTGGCGATAGCGGCGCTCAGGCTGACGAGCTGGAACGGCACAATCTGGCAGAACGTCTCCCACAGCGAGACGAAGCGCGGCGGCTTCATCCCCGCCAGTTGCGGGGCCAGTGCGGCAAGCTCCGGCTGATCCGCCACCAGCGCCCAGAGTGGCGCAAGGTCGCGCTCCACATCCAACATGCGCGCGAGCATCCGCCGCGCCTCCGCCTGCTCCGCCGCTCCAAGCGCGCCATCGAGCGCGCGCAGGCGCAGTCCGACGCCCTCAGCCGATGTCACCGCGAGCAAGCGTGGGCCGCCGGTCAGCGGCGCGACGAAGCGGAACTCCTCGCCCACCAGCGAATACAGCGTGGACGAGGGCAGACGACGCAGCGCGCTCACCGTGAGCCGCAAATCGAACGGCGCGCGGACCGCCAGTGTTGCGGCGGCGCCGCCTTGTCCGACGCTCACACCGTGCGAATCCAACATCGCGCCCTCCTTCGCTCCAGACGTCACCACATGGCGGCCATCGCGCGCCCATTTCGAGTATAGCGCCTGTTCGCCGCCGCGCGCCGCCCCGCCGAGTCGCCTACTATCTTTGTCCGCTCTGGCCTGACGTGATAGACTGCGCCAAGAACGCTGGCGCGCCTCACGCGGAGGAAGCATCTGGCGCCGCTTACTGGCGGCAGAACGGGAGTGTCGGACATGGCAGCGCGTATGAGTGGGCTGGAGCCGCGCGTCATCGAACGCCTGCGCGCGGAACTGGCCGAGGCGCTTGCCGCGACTGTGGCCTACCCACCCTTCTTCGACTTCCACGCCAACCGCGCTGTAACACGACCAATCGACCGCGCGCGTATGGATGAGATCCAGCGGTTCCTGGGGTCGGTCAACTTCAGCGCTATCGAGCGCGCCGACGCCTCAGCCCTGGACACACGCCGCTTCATTGAACGTCTGATCGTGCGCTACGTCGATGTGAACGAGGGATTACGCGGTCGCTTCGCCGCCCGCTATATCCCACGCCTCCAGGCCACCGGGCCGCGTCTGGCCGCTGAGGTCCAGCGTCGGATGGTCGGCTTTCTCAACGGCGGCGTTCCCGACTTCGGCGCCCGTCGCCAGGCATATTCCTGGACCAGTGTGTCGCGCCACGAGGCCCACCGCCCACCACAGGAGCGCGAGCGCGCGACCCGCGTGCTGGAGTCCGCGCTGCTCCAGCGCGCCAACTCGCCTGGCGCGGCGTCCACTCCCGACTGGCAGGTCCCGCCAGGCGACGCCACTGTGCCCGTCCCAGCCTCCGCGTTCACCGACTCCGCGCCTGCTGGCTCGCCCTTCGCCGCCTTCCGGGATACGGAGGCGCCACAGCGCGGGCCTTCACTCGGTCTCACCGAACAGCCCACCGGGCCGCTGCGTGCGCAGCCAGCCAGCCCGCCAGTCAACCCATCCTTCGGGCGCTCAGCGCTGCGCGAGGCCCCGCCCGATCTCGTGGAACTCTACGGCGACTATCTGAACGACATGGCGCCAGAAGCGCCCCAGCCACCACAGCCGCCCACGCCTGGTCCGGCGCCCAGTCCACCACCGCCACGGCCAGCCCCTGCGCGACGCGACGCGCCCAGCGCCGACACCAATCCCAACGCGCGCAACGACCTGCTGATCTTCTGGCAGCTACGCTATCAGCTTGAGGCGTACATCCGCCGCGCCGCCCGCAACTACGGTCTGCGCCAGCAGAGCGGCGACCCAGCGACCGTCCTGGACACCTTGCGCCGCTCAGGCTACGTAGATGAGGCTGACCTGCGCATCGCCGAGGGCATCTTTGCGCTTACCGACCGCGTAACAGGGCAGGGCCACGCCTCCGAGCAGGAGTATCGCCAGGCGCTAATGCTCTACCTGCTCTACCACCGCAGCCACCTGAATCTGTAGAGCCACCAGACGCTACTCGTCCGGCCCCCACAGGCTTGGCGCGCTCGTGGCAGGCGGCGACGGGTCATCGCCGCCATCGCGCTCGCGGATTGTGCGCAGCGGCCCCTCTGGCAGCGGCTGCCCCATGCCGACTGGCATCCCCAGCATCGCCTGAAAATCGAAGGCGTTGACGATGCCGTAATTGCTGGCGTTGTTGTTCATGATGACGTGCGCCTCGCTGCCGGTGAGTTGGGCCGCCGCGCCCCTGATCCGCTCGACCCAGGGCGCCAACTCCTCGCGCGTATACAGATAGTCGAACCGCTCGCGGCTGCTCATCAGCCCCTTGCCATACCACATCTTGCGGTTGCGCCCGTGGAACCGCGCCATCGTGAAGTGCGGATCCGTCACCATCATCACGGGTGGCGCCGAGCCTGCCCCCACCTGCGGTTCATCCACCGCGCAAAAGGCCAGCCGCCGCTCCGTCAGCGCCGCGCGCGTCCGCTCCAGCCGAGGCCCTTCCAGCCAGGAGCGATGCCGGAACTCTACCGCGATAGTATCCTCAGGCAGCGCCTCGCGCACGATGTCGAAGTACTCGATGCGCTCCTCGCTGAAGGTAAACCACGGCGGGAACTGGAAGAGAATCGCGCCGAGCTTGCCTGCCTCCCGCATCGGCTGAATCATCGCGCTGAAGTGGTCAAATGTCTCGCTCTCCGGGGCCTGCGCCTCGCCCTGGCTGTCGCGGTGATGCCAGGTCAGCTCACCATAAGCCTTCACGTCGAAGATGAAGTCGGCAGGTGTGCGCTCCGCCCACAGCGCGAAGTTGCGCGCGGGCATCAGGTGGTAAAACGTCGCATCCACTTCGACGACATCGAAGTAGCGCGCGTAGTATTCGATGCGGCGGGCGCGCATGTCCGCGCGGTTGTATTCCGCCGGATAAAACGGATCGTGGTCCGTCCAGCTTGCCGCGCCAACTCGTATTCGTGCCATGATCGTCCTCCAGCGCGCCCCCGCGCCGCTCTGCGACCGCTTGACGCGCTTTCGCCGCCAGACGTAGGATAGAGCGAACCCCTCACCTAAAGGAGAGTCGCGCGATGCTCAGCAGCGCCATCACCCGGATAGATCACGTCGCCATCGTCGTCCGCGAGATGGACGACGCGCTCGCATTCTACCGCGACATGCTCGGTATCACGCCCTCGCGAGTCATTGACTTCCCGCGAGAGGGCGTCAAGATAGCATTTCTTCCGCTGGGCGGTCCGTCCGGCAGCGAGATCGAGCTGTTGCAGCCACTGGGCGAGGAGACTGGTGTCGCGCGCTTCCTGGCGAAGCATGGCGGCGGCCTGCACCACGTCTGCCTGGAGACACCCGACATCGAGCAGGCGCTCGCCGACCTGCGCGCGTCCGGTGCAATGCTGCTGGACGAGGCGCCACGCCCGACCGCTGAGGGTCGTGGCATCTTCCTGCACCCCAAGGGAACCTATGGCGTGCTGCTGGAGTTGGTCCAGCGTGACGCGCCAGCGGAACGCTAATCCGCATCTCCCAGGCCACTATCGAACGTTCCGCCACAAGGAGCATAGAGCCGTGAAAACCACCCGTGAGAAGCTCGAAGAACTAAAGCGCATGAAGGAGCAGGCTCTCCTGGGTGGCGGCGCCGACCGCATCGCCGCCCAGCACAAGAAGGGCAAGCTCACCGCTCGCGAGCGCCTCGACGTGTTGCTCGACCCCGACACGTTCCAGGAACTCGACATGTTCGCCACCCACCGCTCCACCGACTTCGGCCTGGAGGACCAGCGCGTGCTGGGCGATGGCGTGGTCACTGGCTATGGCAAGGTGGATGGTCGCCTGGTCTACGTCTTTTCGCAGGACTTCACGGTTTTCGGTGGCTCACTTTCCGAAGCCCACTCCGAGAAGATCTGCAAGGTGATGGACCTGGCAGTGAAGAACGGCGCGCCGGTCGTCGGGCTGAATGACTCCGGCGGCGCACGCATCCAGGAGGGCGTCGTCAGCCTGGGCGCCTACGCCGACATCTTCCTGCGCAACACCCTGGCGAGCGGCGTCGTCCCGCAGATCTCCGCCATCATGGGGCCGTGCGCGGGCGGCGCGGTCTACTCCCCCGCCATCACCGACTTCATCTTCATGGTCGAGGGGACGAGCCACATGTTCGTCACCGGCCCGAACGTGCTCAAGACCGTCACCCATGAAAACGTCTCGTTCGACGAGCTGGGCGGCGCCACCGTCCACAACGCGATCAGCGGCGTCGCCCACTTCGCCACGCCCAGCGAGATCGAGTGTCTGCGTCAGGTGCGCAAGCTCCTCAGCTACCTGCCGTCAAATAACATGGAGGACGCGCCCGCCGAGATGACCGACGACCCGGCGAGTCGCGCGGA
Source organism: Ktedonobacterales bacterium (assembly GCA_036393135.1). Lineage (GTDB taxonomy): Bacteria > Chloroflexota > Ktedonobacteria > Ktedonobacterales > JADMIN01 > JAKAIY01. The sequence continues at coordinate 916 of DASVWQ010000235.1, read as the reverse complement.
CGAGGCGCTCGACACCATCATCCCGGACAATCCCAACCGCCCTTACGACATGAAGGATATCCTGCGCGCAGTGGTGGACCGCGACTCGTTCTTCGAGGTGCAGGAGCAGTTCGCCCGCAACATCATCATCGCCTTCGCGCGCATGAACGGGCGGCCAGTCGGCCTCATCGCTCAGCAGCCCAACGTTCTTGCGGGCGTGCTGGACATCAATTCGTCGGACAAGGCGGCGCGTTTCGTGCGCTTCTGCGACTGCTTCAATATCCCCATCGTCACCTTCGAAGATGTGCCAGGCTTCCTGCCCGGCGTCGCGCAGGAGCATGGTGGCATCATTCGCCACGGCGCCAAGCTGCTCTTCGCCTATTGCGAGGCCACCGTCCCCAAGGTCACGGTCATCACGCGCAAGGCCTATGGTGGCGCCTACGATGTGATGAGCAGCAAGCATGTGCGTGGCGACATCAACTACGCCTGGCCCACCGCCGAGATCGCCGTGATGGGCGTGGACGGCGCGGTGAACATCGTCTTCAAGGACGAAATCGCCCAGGCCGCCGATCCCGTGGCGCGCCACGCCGAGCTGGTCGCCGACTACCAGGAGAAGTTCGCCAATCCCTATGTCGCCGCCGCGCGTGGCTATGTGGATGAGGTGATCGAGCCACGCCATACCCGCGCGAAGATCATCGTCGCGCTGGACATGCTCAAGAACAAGCGCGACACCAACCCGCCGAAGAAGCACGGCAACCTGCCACTCTAGCCGCGATCGCTGGGCGGGACTGCGAGGCGCCACCATGCGGGTCAACCACTATACCGACATCGACGACTACGCCGCCCGCGCGCTGCCCTTCCTGCTCGCGCGCGAGGCGGAGCATTGCCTGGCCATCGGCCTCATCATCACGCTCCAGCGCGGCGAGTCCGCATACCC
>DASVWQ010000234.1:0-2079 GCA_036393135.1 Ktedonobacterales bacterium | reverse complement strand
GGCGCCATCCACGGCGGAATGATCCCCAAGGCCGAGGCCTGCCTGCGCGCCCTCGAAACCACCGACCGCGCGCATATCGTGGATGGCGGCGAGCCACACGTGCTGATCCGCGAGCTGTTCACCGACCGGGGCGCGGGAACGATGATCGTGCGTGCGGACGATCCGGCGGCGGCGCAGGCGGGCGAGGTGGAGCGAGCGGGCGGTTAACACCGCCCGCGCTCCCCTCCTTCACGGGAGCTGGTCGAGGGTGTAGAGGTTCATCTTGTAGCCGACGCACCAGAGCTGGCCGGTCTGGGTGAGGGTCGCGGTCGTGCAAGGGACGCTGCCGATGGTCGTCCAGGTGGTCGCGCCGGGGGCCAGTCACGAGAGCGTCCAGTTCACAGGTGTCGGCGTCGTCACGGTATCCTGCGGGTCATTGCCGCAGACCGCCAGCAGCGCGCCTCCATGCGCGGCCCTCACCCCCTGGCCCCCTCTCCCAGAGGGCGAGGGGGAAGCGAAGCCTGCTCGTCGGCGAGGTGAGGAAGGAAGCGGAGCTGCGCTGTAATCGCAGGCTACCACTCCTGACGCGCTTTGACGCGCTCTGACGCCCTCTGGCTCCCCTCGCCCTCTGGCTCCCTCTGGCTCCCTCTGGCTCCCCTCGCCCTCTGGGAGAGGGGCCGGGGGTGAGGGCGCTAGAGCCAGATCAGGTCGAGCTGAGCCAGGCGCGCGGGATCGGCCAGCATCTCGATGCTGGTGACGCGGCCATGCGCGACGGTGAAGGCGAAGACCACCCGTGGCTGCCCGCCCGGCGCCCAGACCGCTCCCGGCGCGCCATTGACCAGCGCCAGCCGCGCGACTCGCGCCCGCCCGGAGAAGATGCCCGCTACCGCCCGCGCGCCCGCCGCCTCGCGTGGGGCGCCTGTCAGCACGGCGGCGGCGTCAGCATGGCAGACCGCCTCCGGGTCGAGCAGCCGCAGCAGGGCGTCGAACTCGCCCGCGCGCGAGGCGGCGAGGAAGGCGTCCACCACCGCGCGCGGGCTGGCCAGGTCGGCGTCGGGGACAGCCTCGGCGCCGCGCGCCCGCCGCCGCGCACGGCTGGCGAGTTGCCGCGCCGCCGCTGGACTCCGCCCGACAATCGGCGCAATCTCCTCGAACGACACGTCGAAGATGTCGTGCAGCACGAAGGCGATCCGCTCGGCGGGGGACAGCGTGTCGAGGATGACCAGCAGCGCCAGGCCCACCGAATCGGCCAGCAGCGCCTCCTGCTCCGGGTCGGTCGCGTGGGTGTGGTTGGCCAGGCTCGCCAGCGGCTCCGGCGCCGCATCTTCGCCCGTCAGCGGCTCCTCGCGCCGCGCCTCACGCGAGCGCAACAGATCGAGGCAGACCCGCGCGATCACCGTCGTCAGCCAGCCGCCGAGGTTGGCTATCGCGCTGGCGTCGCTGTGGCTCAGGCGCAGCCACGTCTCCTGAATCGCGTCGTCGGCCTCGCTCAGCGCGCCGAGCATGCGGTAGGCGACGGCGCGCAGGTGCGGGCGATAGGCCTCGAATCGCTCAGCCAGCCAGTCTTGCTCGTTCATCGGTCACATCTCCCCGTTTCGTTCCGTCATAGTGGTGACGAGCGAAACCCGGCCAGTGTGACCGGGCGCCCCGTCGTATGGAACCACCGATAAGAGGAGTGAGCGCGACATGAGTGCAATCCAGACGGCGACCTATATCAACTTCCAAGGCCATGCCCGCGAGGCGCTGGAGTTCTACCAGCGGGCGCTGGGCGGCGAGCTCACATTGCTGACTATGGACGAGCAAGGCCAGGCGCGGCCAGCCGGGGCGGGGGAGCGCGTGGCGAGTGGGCGGCTGGTGGCCGATGGTGTGATCATCCTCGGCTCGGACGGACACCCACGCTTCCCGCCGACCGTCGGCGACAACACTGCCCTCGCGCTCATCGGGACGGACCGCGAGCGTCTGACTCAGGCCTTCCAGGCGTTATCGGAGGGCGGCACGGTCAAGGCGCCGCTGAGCGCGCTGCCCGATGGCTCTGGTGTCGGTTGGTTCGTGGACCGGTTTGGCCTGAACTGGATGGTCAGCGTCGAGCAGGCGTAGGGT
>DASVWQ010000233.1:0-3866 GCA_036393135.1 Ktedonobacterales bacterium | reverse complement strand
GGCGCGGGTGTGACGCTCTCGTGGGGCTGCGCGCGGGAAGTCGTCGCGCTGGTCGCTTCGCTCTAGGGCGCTTGCCACACATTCCGCGCCTCTGCTATGCTGGCCGGAGGCGGCGCGACGAGCGGCGGCGCGGGTGACGGGAGAGCGGCAGGATGGCGGACGATGAACTGAGCGCGCAGCGCGCCGAGGATATGGCGGCTGACGCGGACACGGCTGACACAGACGAGGCCACCGAGGCGCCACCACCGACGCGCGCAGGCGTAGCGACGGGCTGGCTGCGCGCGGCCCTTGCGCGGCGCATGGCGGATGCGCGCTCGCTCCCCTTCGATGAGCCGCCACTCACGCCGGTCGTTGCCGCCGACGCCGCCAGTCGGGCGGAGCGCGCAGGTGAGGTGATCGCGGCGCTGGCGCCAGGCGCGCCCAGAGGTGTCAGCGCGCCGGAGGGCGCCCCGCGCGTCGCGCTGGTCGTCGGGCGCGAGACGCAGATCGAGCGGGCGCTGGCCTTGCTGGCTGATGGCATCGCGCTCTGCATTCATAGCGATGGCGCGCCGGGGGTGGGCAAGACCATCTTTGCTATCGAAGTGGCGGCGCGGGCGGCGGAGCGCGAGCTATTTCCCGGTGGCGCTGTCTGGATCGCCTGCGAGACGCTCAGCGGTGAGGGCGGGCTGGCCGAGGTCGTCACGCGGGTCGCAAGGGGCCTGCGCGCGGAGACCGCCCTCGCCGCGCTGGACCCCGATGGGCGGCGTGCGGCGCTGCGTGCGGCGCTGCTGGCCGGAGCGGAGCGGACGACGCTGCTGGCGCTCGACAACATCGAGCCGACCCTCGACACCAGCGCCCTGCTCGACATCTTCTCCGGCGGCTCTGTCACGCCGCTGCTGACCACTCGCCACGCGCTGGACGATGCGCGTGTGACGCCCTTCGCGCTGGCTCCGCTCGCTATTGCCGACGCCGCACAGTTGCTAGCCTCTCGCCTGCGTCTGCGTGACGCGACCCGGCCTACACCGGAGGAGGAGCCGCTAGTGGCGCGGCTAGCCGAGGCGCTGGGCGGCCTGCCGCTGGCCATCGATCTCGCCGCCGCGATGGTCGGCATCTATGGTCTGCCGCTGGATGAGATGCTGGGCAAGGCTGAGGCGGACAGTGGACGCGGCCCTGTCGCCGCCCTGCGCGCTTTGATCGACCGCCACTGGCAGGCGCTCGTCCCCGTTCAGAGCCGCACGCTGGCTGGCCTGACACTGGTGGATGGCGCGACGTTCCCGCGCGCGGTGGCGCTGGCGGTGGCCCGCGCGGCGCAGGCAGAGCCAGCGGCGGGCGGCGCCTGGGATGCGGACGGCCTGCCTGTTGCGGCGGCGCGGACCCTCGATGAGCTGATTGGCCTGGGGATGGTGGAGGCGATGGCGGCGGGTCGGCTGCGGCTGCATCCCCAGACCCGCCAGCGGATCGTCCCGCGCCTGAGCGAGCTAGGCTCCGACGCGGGCGACGCGCTGGGCCTGGCGATGGCTGGCTGGTGGCTGGACTACGCCCGCGCGCATGGCGGCTATGAGGGGCGCGCCGGGCTGGAGGCGGAAGCGGCGGGACTGATGGGCGCGCTGACCTGGGCGCATGCCCACGGCCACTGGCGCCTGACCCTCGATCTGGCGGAGACGCTAGGCGAGGCCTGGCAGGCGCACGGGCGGCGCGACGAGGCCCTGCGCACCTATGCCTGGGCGGTGGAGGCGGCGAACGCGGCGGGCGAGCCACGCGAGCGGCTCTGGGCGCGCTATCAACTCGCCGTGGCCCAGACCGAGGCCGGGCAGCTTCCCCAGGCGCGCGAGGGTTTCGCGGCGGCGCTGGCGCTGGCCCGCGAAGTCGGCGACGCGCAGGTGGTGCGCGATGGCGCGCATGCGCTGGCGGCGGTCGCCGTGCGGCTGGGCGATGACGAGCAGGCGCGGGAAGGCTTCAGCGAGGCGCTGGCGCTGGCGCGAGCGGCGGAGGATGCCGCGGCCACCCGCGACGAGCTACACGGCCTGGCGATCCTCGATCTGCGCGCGGACAGGCTGGAAGAGGCGCGTGCGGAGTATACCGAGGCGCTGGATCTGGCGCGCGGGCTGGGCGACAGCGGCGCGATGTATCTGGAGCGCTATGGGCTGGCGCTGGTGGAGCGCGCGGCGGGCGATGCGGCGCAGGCGCGGGCGGGATTTGCCGCGGCGCTCGATCTCGCCCGCGAGCTGGGCGACCACGGCGCCACCAGCGATGCGCTGGCCTACCTCGGCGCGCTCGATGCGCAGGGCGGCGATGAGGCGCTGGCCCGCGCGGAACTGGCGGAGGCGCTGGCGCTTGCGGAGGCGCTGACAGACACTCGACGCGCCGCTCGCGCGCTGGTCGGGCTGGCCGAGGTCGCCGCCGCCAGCGGCCAGGCGCGCGACGCCAGCGAACGCTTTGAGTTGGCTCAGGCGCTCTACAGTCGCCTGGGTGACGCCGAAGCCGAGCGCGTGGCGGAACGCATGCTGGCGCTCGGCCTGGCCTCGTGAGTGGTGGACGCTATTCGGTGGCGCGCTCCAGTGGCAGGGTGAACCAGAAGACGTTGCCGCCGTCTCCCTTGCGCAGGCCCATCTCGCCGCCGTGCAGGCGCACGACCTCGCGGGCGATGGGGAGGCCCAACCCCAGCCCGGCATTCTGAACGTCCGACCCCGTGACATAGGGCTCGAAGATGCGTTCGGCGAGGTCGCTGGGAATCAGCGGCCCGGCGTCCTCGACCTCCACGTAGGCCATCGGGCCATCGCGGCGCGCCCGCACAACCACCAGGCCCTCTTTGGCGAAGCGGAAGGCGTTGCCAAGCAATTCGCGCAGGACCAGATCAACCCTGCCGCTGTCGAACTCGCCGATCAGCGGCGTGGGCGCGGCCTCCAGCCGCAGGGGGTGACGCGCGCTACCTATCGCGTAGATCGAGACGATCCGCTCGATCATTGGCGTGAGGTCGGCGCGCTGGCGCATCAAGCTGAGGACGCCACGCGCGCTGTACGCCGTGTCGAGATAGATAGCGACGATCTGCTGCATTCGCTCGATCTGATAGAGCATCTTGGTGAGCGCTTCGTCGTCGCGCTCGCGCCCGCCCTCGCGCTTCACTCGCCGCTGCATGAGCTGGAGTTGACCTTTGAGGGCTGTGACGGGAGCGCGCAGTTCGTGGCCAGCGATGTTCAGAAAGTCAGTCGTCGTGGATGCGTCAGAGTGATGGGGGTCGGCGAGCGCCTGACCCGGTTCCTGAGGTGTCCCCATGCCCAGCGTCTCTCCCACTTTTATGTCATCCGCGTTGAGCGGTCGTTCAGTCGCGCGACGCTGTGGCGCGCTTCCCCATGCTACGCATGTGGCAGGCCAGATGCGCGGGCAGGCGCGCCGGATGCGCTGACCCCCGCCCCAGCGCGCTCAGAAAGCGGCGGGACGGGGGTCAGCGGATAAGTCGTCGCGGGTGGAGATAGCCGCGAGGCTACTCCTGCGGCGCCTCGGTTGTCGCGCTGGCCTCGGCGCTCTCAGCGTCAGCCGTATCGCTGGCGGCGCCGTTTGAGCCGTTTGAGCCGTTTGAGCCGTTGGCCGTCGGCTCGTCCACGGGCGTCTCCGCGGGAGCCGCAGCCTCAGCGGGAGCCATCGACGTCTCAGCCTCAGCGGGAGCCGCAGCCTCAGCGGGAGGCGTAGGCGTCTCAGCCTCAGCGGGAGCCGCTTCCGCCACAGGTGTAGCCACAGGTGTGGCCGCAGGTGTGGCGGCTTCGTCAGCCTCGCGAGCCTGGCGCGCCTGGGCGAAGGCCTGCGCCATCGCGGTGTTCGGCGCCTCAGGCTGTGCGGGCTGTGCGGGCTGGCGCGGCGCGGGACGCGGAGCCGGAGCCTCAGCGGCCTCG
>DASVWQ010000232.1:0-8772 GCA_036393135.1 Ktedonobacterales bacterium | reverse complement strand
TCGGACAGATCGAATGAGAGGAGAGAGCAGGGCGTGACAGTGTCACGGACAGACCGCGCGTCGGCGACCACCACCGCAGTCGCGGCTGGGCAGGCGCAGATGTGGCGCACGACCATTATCTCCGCGCTCTGTGTGACCGTGGAGTGGTTGTTCACGCTCGTCGTCGCTGTTCTGCCGATTGACGGCTACATCCTGCTGCCGGGAAAGCAGTCTGGCGTGTTCCTGTCCGAGGTGATCACCGCGCAGGCGATTGCCCTGTTCGCGCTGGGTTATCTGCTGGCGCGTGTGTGGCGCATCCCGTTCCCGCTCAGCTTCCCGGTTCGCTGGCTCGCGCCGCTGGGAGCGCTGCTTGGCGCCAGCCTGATCTCGCTCGCCTTCGCCCACGCGCGGGGGGTGGGACTGCGTGAGTGCGCGCAGTATGCGTTCTTCCTGGTCCTGTTCCTGCTCGCGGTCGCGGTCGCGGGCCAGCGTGGCATCCGTAACCGGGTGTTCTGGGCGATTCTGGTCGGCTACTATGTCGTTATCATCCTGGGCCTGCTGGGGACCCTGACTAATCTACCCGACATCGCGCAGATCGTCCTTGGCATCCAGCGCAACACGGCGACGCTGCCCGGGTCGCTGACGCCGCGCGCGGAGTCCACCTTCCGGTTCCCGGATGAACTCAACTCCTATCTGCTGCTGGCGCTGCCGTTCCTGCTCGCCTGCGTCTTCACTGTGCGGTCACGCATCGAGCGCATCACCTACAGCGTCTATGTTGCGCTGGGCCTCTGGCTGCTCATCCTGACCTACGCGCGCTCGGCGCTCATCATCATCGTCATCATCACGCCGCTGCTGCTCTTTCTGTTGCGTGGGCTGCGCTGGAGCCTGGTCGGCGCGCTGGTAGTGCTGCTCGGCCTGGGCGCCGCGCTGGCCCGCGATCCGGCGCTGCTGGCGCGCGGCGCGTCACTCCTGGACTCAGGAAACGCCGGGTACACATACCGCTTGCAGACATGGCAGTGGGCGCTGAGCGCATTCATCCACCACCCGCTCTTTGGTGTTGGACCACGCAACCTGCAATTCTGGCCCGGCGCGCCGTGGGCCGATTCGTATCTTCTGCGGCGGGAGCAAAACGGCGAGAACAGCTATATCAATACCCTTGCCGACCTGGGCATCGTGGGCTTTACGGCGCTGATGTTCTGCATTGTCGCTGGTATCCGCCGACTGCGCTCCGGCCTGGCCGACCACTCGAGTTGGCTCGCACGGAGCTGGCATATTGGCTTCCTGGTTGGATTCTGCGCGCTGCTGCTCGACAGCTTCGCGCACCCGACCGTCACCAGCACACAGGTGACCGCCCTGCTGTGCGTGTTTGTGGGGCTGGCGGGCCGCTACCCGCAGGCCGTCGAGGTAGAGCCTGACGAGTTCGAGATTGTGCTGGCGAGAATTGCGACCTGGAAGCCGCTCGATCTCACGACGCCCGCGCTCGCGCTCCAGTCGCGAGTCGTCTTCCTCGTCAACTCGACCGGTTTTGGCGGCGCGGAGTCGCATTGCGTCAATCTGGCGAGCGAGCTACAGCGGCACGGCGCCCGCGTGCTGGTGGTCTGCCCGCCAGGCTCGCCGCTGCCGCCGACGCTCCAGGCGCGGAATATCCCGTACCGTGTTATGGCGCTCGGAATGTCGATTGGCCGCATCAAGGGGCTGCTCGGCACGCTGGAGTACTTCAACCCATTCAGTCGGAGGGAATCCCAGAGCCGTATCCTGGCGCTCGCGGCGGAAGAGCGCAGCATGTTCGTATGCCCGTTCCCGCGCGAGCAACTGCTGGCTACGCCAATCTGCCAGACACTCAAAACGCCGATCATCTGGGGCATCTACTCGCCCATGGAGTATCTGCCACATCGCCTGCTGCTGCGCTCGACATGGAATCGCCGCGCGCGCCAGGCGACCGCCATGTTCACGGTTACCGAGGGATTCACCTGGCGCCTCGTCGAGGAGGGCTTCCCGGCCCAAAACCTTCTGGTCGTACGGAACGCTATCCCGGAGCAGGCGATCCTGGCGCAGGGCGCATCGAGCGCTACGCCTGGCCGCCTGGTGGTCGCCGCGCGGCTGAACAGACGGAAAGGCGTCCAGTACGCGATCAAAGCATTGCCGCAAGTGCTTGAGAACCACCCAGAGGCGCATCTGGTGGTCGTTGGCGCGGGACCCTACGAGCGGTCGCTGCGGCGGCTGGCTCAGCGCATCGGTGTCCAGGAGCGCGTGCGCTTTCTGGGGTATCAATCCAATCTCCAGGCTATTCTCTCCACCGCCAGCGTCGTTCTGTGCCCATCCATAGAACAGGAAGTGCTTCCGACAGCGATCATCGAGGCGTTTGGCGTATCAGCGCCGGTGGTGGCATCGCGCGTCGGGGGCATTCCGCAGGTCGTCGAGGAGGGCGTGACGGGCCTGCTCGTCGCGCCAGGCGATGCGGACGCGCTGGCGCACGCGATTGGCTCCCTGCTCGATGATCCCGAGCGGGCGCGGGCGCTGGGCGCGCGGGGCCAGGACCTCGTGCGAAGCGGCTACAACCTCACCCAGGTCGGAGACCGCTTCTTGCGCATGCTGGCGCAGATCGAGCGTGGTGAACCGCTCAGCGCGCCACTGAGCGATGTCACTTCCGTGTCCGGAGAGATGCGCGCCATCCAGCGCCCACGCCTGCTCGGCAATGTCGGCCTCTTTGCCATCGCCAAGGCGCTGGTCGCGTTCGGGACGGCGCTCTGGACTGTGTTGGCGGCGCGAGCGCTCGCGCCTGCCAGCTATGGTGATTTGATGCTCGCCGTGTCGCTAGTCGAGTTGGCCAGCATCATCACTGACGCTGGCGTGACCACCGCCGCGACCCAGGCGCTTGCTGCGGCGCGCGACGCCCGCGAGGCGCGCCGGTGGACCATCGCCCTCATCCTCCTCAAGCTGGCGCTGGGACTGGCCGCGATGGTCGTCACGATCGTCATGGGCCTCGTTCTCCCCTTCGGCGGGGAGGCGCGTATGCTCATGATCGTGCTCAGCCCCGGCCTGATCTTCGTCGCGCTCAACTCCCTGACGCTGGTGTTCCGCGCGCGGATAAACCTGCCCATCGTTGTGCGGATTTCGAGTGGCGTCGCGGTCGTCAACATCGTTACTGCGGTGGTCGCTTATGCGCTAGCGCCGACGGCGCTCGCCTTCGCGCTCGCCGATCTCACCGCCACGCTCGTCGGTGGGGCGCTGACGATTACGCTGGTCTACCGCCAGGCGCTGCGCGGGCAGTGGGAGACGCTGCGGTCACACTTCGTTGCGTATGTGGCCCTGGCGCGCGGGTTGCTGATCTCATCGCTGGTGCTAGGCCTGTCGATGGCGCTCAATATCTTCTATGTGCGTATCGATGTGCCGCTGCTGGCCCTGCTGACGAACAGTTCGCAGGTGGCGGTCTACACCAGCGCCTATCGCGTGATCGATGTGGTCAGCCTCCTGCCGGTGGCCGCCGCGGGCATTGCGCTGCCGCTGCTGGTCTCGCTCGGCCAGCGGAGCCGTGAGCACCTCGTCGAATTCGCGCAACAATATCTGGACATCGCGGTGGTCTGCGGCCTGTTCATCGCACTCTTCCTGACACTGGTTGGGCATGAGGTCATCACACTGCTGTATGGCGCCCGCTATGCCGCGTCAAGTCCCGTCCTGCTCGTGTTGAGCTGGGCCGGAGCCGCCATGTTCGTGACCAATGTCTTCAGCCCGCTGGTCGTTGCGCTCGATAAACGCCGCGCGCTGCTGCTCTCGGCGGTCATGGGCCTGGCCACGAATATCGGCCTCAATCTGCTGCTGATTCCACGGCTGGGGCCGACAGGGAGCGCCTGGGCGACGTTGATTACCGAGTTGGTCGTCACCGCGCCGCTGGCGGTGGTCTCCTTCAGGACGCTGCGCTGGCGGCTGGACCCTTACACCATGCTCGCCGCGATTGAGGCGACCGGCGCGGCGCTGGTGGTCGCCTTCATGTCACGCGCGCTGCCGGGATGGGAATCTGACACGCTCGCCATCCTGGCCTGGATCGTGGCGCTCGTCATGCTTGCGCCGGGGTGGACCACATCGCTTGTGCGCTCGCTCGCCGCCCGGTTGAACCTGACACGGGCGTCGCAGACGCTCGAGGGGTGAGCATGAGACAGACAGGAAGTACCACTGGTGGGAGTGGCGCATGACGCGGATTCGGGTCGTCGAGGTTCTGGGCAACAGCGAGGGTGGCGGCGCCACGTTCGTCATGAACCTCATCGAGAGCCTTGATCCGGGGCGCTTTGCCGTGACGTTGATCGCGCCGGAGGCCTCCTGGGTCGCCGAGCGGTGCGCGGCGGCAGGTGCGCGCTATCTTCCGCTGCCGCTGATGAGCAGCAGAATCAGCCGCACGCTGCGGGCGCAGTTGGCCGCTGCCCTCAGCGAAGCAAACCCCGACATCATACACGCCCACGGGACGCGCGCGGCATGGTATGTCAGGAGCCAGCTCCCATCCGGAGCGGATCGCCCCCTGTTTCTCTACAGCGAGCATCTCTTCTCGTTCGATGCGCGGCGTGGCCTGGCGCGGCTGCCCTGGTATGCCATCGAGCGGACGTTGTGCAGGCGCGCCGACGCTGTGCTGACCGGCGCACCCTTCAACGCGCGACGACTGCTGGCGATGGGCTGGGTGACGCCGGAGCGCATTGCCTGTGACCGCGTGGGCTTTCCGGCCGCGGATGTACGCGGGCAATTGGAGCATCCTGTCCCACGCGCGCTGCTCGGCGTGGAGGAGGGCGCGCGACTGGTTGGTAGCGTTGGGCGGCTCGTCCCGCAGAAGGGATGGCCCTACTTGCTGAGGGCGTTCGCCGAGGTCATCATCCACACTCCCGCCTCCCGCCTCCTTATCGTTGGGGATGGCGAGGAGCGGCAGGCGCTGGAGAGGCAGGCAGAGGCGCTTGGCATCGCTGGTCATGTCCATTTTGTCGGGTTTCAGCGTGATCCCTGGAGCTGGCTGGCAACCTGTGACGTCATCGCGTTGCATTCCCTCTGGGAGGGCGAATGGCAAACCCCACTCGAAGCCGTCGCCGCGCGACTTCCGCTGGTGGTGACGCGGGTGGGCGGTGTGGAGGACTATGTGGCTGACGGGGAGACGGGCGTGGTCGTCCCACCGCGTGACGCGCCCGCGCTGGCGGAGGCGATTGGCGCGCTGCTGGGCGATGCGGCCCGGCGCGAGGCGATGCGCGCGGCGCCGCGCGACATCCTGGCCGAGTTCGATGTCGCGCGCACTCAGCGAACGATTGCGGCGCTCTACGAGCGGAGCGCGACGCGGCGGCGGGAGGGCGGGCGCGAGCCGATCAGCGCGAGTCGCCTGGCGCCATCCGCTCTGGCCCAAAACGATGGGGAAGAAGGGTATCCGGGATGAGTTTCGGGCCGAACAACACGCGGGGGACTGGTTCTCCGGCGCCGCGTTCAGTGGATACCGATGGCGCGCCTGGCGCTGCGCTCTCCGCGTCTCTCGCCGCACCTCGGGCGCGACGATCGGTCATGCGTCTCGCGCGCATCCTGCTGCTCATCCTGCTGCTGATGAACGCCGCCTGGATCAGCGGGTTTTGGCTGCTGAACAAGGCGGTGATGGGGCCGCATGTGCGCGCCGATCTCATGTCGCATGTGGCGCGCATCGAGTCGCTGCTGGGCCGACCCGACCTCACAGCGCCAAAGACGCTGCAATCGCTGGAGACGGAGTTCAAGGCGGCGACCGCCGATCTCCAGCAACTCGACGGTCTGCTGCCGCTGGGTGGGGAGTGGCCACTCGGCACGGTTCCCACCCAGCATCACCTGCTGCTGCTGGCGATAGACACGACCCAGGCGGCGCAGAACCTCATCTCGGCTGTTCCGCTGCTGTCGTCCATCAAGACGCAGGTGGCGCAGGGCCTCATCGACACGGCGGCCGCGCCAGCCACAGGGGCCACGCCCGCGCAGATTACCCTGCCAACGATCAACCGGGGGCAGTACTATTTGGACCTGGCGCGCTTCTACTGGAGCGAGGCGCAACAGGAGCGCCAGCGGTTCTCGCCTGCGATGGTCGATGGGCTGCATGATCCGGAAGCCAGCGCGTTTCTGGCCCAGTACGATCACCTGACGCCCAGGCTGAGCGCTGGGCTCGACCTGGTTAGCGCCCTCCTCGACTGGTCGCCCGGCGCGCTCGGAGTGACGGCGCCGAGTCACTTTCTCCTACTCGTCCTCGACCCCAGCGACGCGCGCTCTGGCGGTGGTCGCGTATGGGATTACGCGGACCTGGAGACCAGTGGCGGCAACCTCAGTAGGGGCATTCGCTTCAAGAGCGCGCAATCGCTGGTCTGTCCGCCGACGACGTGCGGGACGCAGCCGATTCCGACGAACTACCAGTGGTTTCCGTTCAGCAATGGCGGGTTCAGTCTCACCGACACCACTCTCGACCCAAGCCTGCCCACCGCCGCCCCGGTCATCGAGCAGACCTATCAGCTTGCGACGGGCATCTCAGTGAATGGCGTGATTGTCGCGCTGCCCGACGTGTTCGCCGACCTGCTCGGTGTGACGGGGCCAGTGACCCTGGCGGATGGCCACAAAACGCGCGTATCCGCCGCGACGGTGGAGGCGCTGCTCACGGCGGAGCATGAACGGTGGGCGGCGACAGGCGCTCCACGCGCCACCGGGCCGGATCTCGAGACGCTGCTGACGCAGGCGATCCTCGCGCGCATCGCCGGGGCGAATGCCGCCCTCCAGGAGCGATTGGCGGGGGCGCTCACCACGTCCATCCTGCACAAAGACCTGAGCATCTACAGCAACAGTCCGCGCGTGCAGACAGCGCTGGCGGCCCGCAGTTTCACTGGCGACATGAGCGCAACGGCGGGAGACAGCCTGCTCGTCACCGATACCAATGTCGGGGCGGCGGCGAACAATCCGCTCGTCACCGAGTCCATCGTGGACCATATCACGCTCGATGCGAAAGGCTCGGCCGCGCACGACCTGACGCTGACATACACCTACAATGCGCAAGCGGCGTGGTCTGGCCCGCGTCCGCTCCAGCCCTACCGCGATTTCGTGCGGGTGATGGCGCCCAAGGGGGCGAGCCTTCCGCAGTTTGCGTCGTCCTGCGCTCCGGTTCATCAGGCGGAGGGCGGATTCGTCGCTACCGGCTGCCAGTTCACACTGCAACCCGGCGGCTCCATCCAACTGCGCGCGACCTGGACCATGCCCGCTGGATCGGGCCGGGCGCCCTACCGCCTGCTGGTCCAGCGGCAGCCAGGGGCGCATGTCGCCGTCACGGTGAGCGTCGCCGCGCCGTCGGGGTATGTCCTCGCACGACCGCTGGCCAGCCCTGGCATGCGTGTCTCGCAGGCCCAGCCCGGCGCGGTGGTGTGGACCACCAGCCAACTCACGCAGGACGCGCCGCTCGGCGCCACGCTGAGCGCGATTTCCGGGTAGGCCAGATGGTACTGGGCGGAATACGAGCTTGCTTCAGCGGGCTAGCGTGAAAACGGGGTGTGGTAGTACAATGTCTGAGAATACGGGGCGTGCGCCCTGTGAAAGGAGCACCCATGCGCGTTCTCTCAGGCCCACCTCGCTACTTCTTTTTGCGGCGAGCGCGTGGGGCCCGTGAAGAAGTGGCTCACTGGCCGCCCGCGACGAAATCGCCGGAGCCGCCGGAAAATATGGTCGGTCTCGCCGTTCGCCTGACGCTCGATGAAGGGGCGTGGCGGGCGGAGCTGGCCGAGAACGAGGCTGATCTGCGCGCCGAGGCGGAGGGCGCGTTCATTCTGACGCGCGAGACCGCCTTTGGCCTGGCGCACGACCCACGCGGGGCCGATAGCCTGGCGCTGCTGGGAGTGCGCGTTGTACGGATGGACGGCGTGGACTACGCCAGCCATCTGGTGGCGCGGGTGACAGGCGGCATGCCCTCGGTGAGCCGTTCCACGCCACTCGTCCTGCCGATTGACGCGATGATCCTGGGGGCCTATGTCGAGCGCGGGACGCGCGCGGAGGCCGAGCTGGACCTTCGGCTGACCTCGGCGCAGGTGGCAGGCTCGCAGGTCTACCTGCCGGACCCGGTGATCGGGCGCAATGTCGGGCGGGCGCTGGATCAGGCGATTCTGCTGCCGACAGCCCGCCACGCGATCATCTACGAGATCATGGCGGGGCGCGTCTCGCTCTATGGTCGCGCCGAGTTCGGCGGCTTCGGCGAGGAGGCTCGCGCGGCGCTGGTCCAGACGCCCGGCGTGGTGGACATCGACGACCACATCGTCTACACCGACCAGCTCAAGGACCAGGTGGAGCAGGCGCTGAGCGACAAGGGTATCACGGGCATTGCGGTGCTGACTGAGCATGGGCTGATTACCCTCTCAGGCGTGGTACCGGACGCCAAGACCAAGTTCAAGGCCAAGGACACCGCGACGGGCATCCCCGGCGTGCGCGGCGTCGTCATCACTGACCTGAAGGTGGCCGATAGCGCGGCGGTGTAGTCGCTGGCTCCCCTGCCAATCCCCCGCTCTTCGCGTGAAGAGCGGGGGATGCTGTTTGTGTGGGGTAGTTGGCCAACGGATTCATAACATGTCCGCCTGGGATGTTGGCGCTCGTTGCGCCCCTCACCCCAACCCCTCTCCCAGAGGGCGAGGGGCTTTCTGATTCCCCTCGCCCGTTGGGAGAGGGGCCAGGGGTGAGGGTTTGACGCAACGACAACGACCGCAGCGGACATGTTATGAATCCGTTGGCCAACTACCCCACACAAACAGCATCCCCCGCTCTTCACGTGAAGAGCGGGGGATTGGCAGGGGAGCC
>DASVWQ010000231.1:0-5392 GCA_036393135.1 Ktedonobacterales bacterium | reverse complement strand
GAAGTAGCTATCGAACGAGCGGTTCTCCTGCATGATTACAATGATATGTTTGATCTTCGTGATGCCCGGCTCCTGGACGAAGGGCCGAGTCGTGGAGCCGGACGCGCACGCGGCGGGCGCGAGCGCGACGCTCAGGAGCATCATGCGCGGGGCGTATCGAATGCGTCGGTCCATCGCCAGGCGGTTCACACGCTGGATCCTTTCCTTGTTCTCCCTCATCGCCTTGGTATTATTCTGATGTACCCAATCTGGCGGCGGCACGCTCAGATACGAGCGATCGCCCAACCCGGAGGCGAGGCGCTCCAGCGCGTTATACCAAGCGAGAGTTAGTGTGAGGTGAGAGCCCGCTGAGCATTCGCTGAGAGCCCACGACGCCCAGGGCAAGCAAGCCGCCAGTCGCCGGTGTGAAGGCGCAGGGCGAGCTTCTGCGCTGACTTCGGCTCATGGGCATAGTCCGGCCCTTATCACGCGCCCGTCGACTCGATCCCGCCCGCTAGTGCGGGTATCGCCATCCTGTCCGATGCGCATCAGCGCTACCAGTCCTACAAAGATCTGGCGATGAGCCTCATCCCAGCGGAGAGCCGATGGCGCCGCTCACTGCGCATACGTCCGCTCCAGGATGCCCTGCCCGCTGCAATACCTACGATTGTTACCCGCACGGGTGTTCCTACGTGCGCTCAGGCGCCAGGTAGTCTCCGCCGCCACGTGCTCAAGCTCGTCTGTATGCCTCGCTCGCGCCAATACGTGATACACATTTGTGAGCTATCGGCTGCATTTCGTGATGTCGCTGCGATGCTCCCGTGCGCTGGTACGCGCATCTATGTGTAGGTAAGCGCATCGTAGACATGTGGGCGAGGCCAATACCTCGCGCTCCTGGTGGAAAGGTGTCCAATCCTGCACGCCTCAATAAGAGGCAGGCGTAATGCTGATTTTTCCGGTCACGAACGGCTGTGAGTGGGAGGGAGCGTCCCATGCGGCAGCACGGCTTGATCGACGGCATGGTCGACCCACAGGACCTAAAAGCCTCTTCTGGCGCCGAAGCACAACCTGGCGGCGCTACTACGCCATCATCTGTTGTCATCCGGACGCCAGATCAGCGTTTGCGTGTCTTTGTTAGTTCGACATTGGATGAGCTAGAAACCGAACGAGCCGCAGCAGAGGCTGCCATTCGGCGCCTGCGTCTCATCCCGGTCCTATTCGAGCTTGGCGCTCGTCCGCATCCTCCGCGTGACCTCTACCACGCTTACCTGGCCCAGAGCGCTGTTTTTGTTGGCATCTACTGGCAACGCTACGGCTGGGTGGCTCCCGGCATGACGATCTCGGGCCTTGAAGACGAATACATGCTTGCGCAGGGTAAGCCGAAGCTCATCTACATCAAAGCGTCTGCTCCTCTGCGGGAATCCCGCCTGCAGGATCTGTTAGACCGCATCCGAGACGAGGATGTAGCCTGCTATCGGCGCTTCTCCACTACGGAGGAGCTGCAAGAACTGCTTCAGAACGATCTGGCCGTATTGCTGACCGAACGCTTCGAGCAGGCGCAATTGGGGCCTCAAGCCGGCGCATCTGCAAAGGAGACCCAGAATCTGTCCACAGGTACTGTCACCTTTCTCTATACTGAGATTGCGGGATCCACTAGCCTGCAGCAGCAGCTAGGCCTAGAACGTTATGCCGCCGTATATGAGGAACACCGAAAAGTGGCGCGCACAGCGTTTGCCGCCCATAGCGGCCGTGAGGTGGATACGTCAGATGACGGTTTCTTGATTGTCTTCACGTCCGCGACCGACGCCGTTACCGCCGCTGCCCAGACACAGCAAGCGCTGGCGGGTCATCTGTGGCCGGAAGGCGCAATCCCACGCATGCGGATGGGATTGCATTCGGGCATAGCCTATGTAGTGGACAACCAGTATGTAGGGCTAGATGTTCGCCGCGCAGCGCTCATCACGGCAGCTGGACATGGGGGACAGATACTCCTCTCTGATGCTACCCGCGCGCTTGTGGAGCATGAGCTCCCTGTGGGCGCGAGCTTGCGTGATCTGGGGCTACACCAACTCAAGGACTTGTGGCAGCCTGAGCGCCTCTTCCAACTCACACTGCCCCAATTGGCCTCCGACTTCCCCCCGCTCGATACGCTCGATACGCCCGGTCGTCACGCTCATAACCTGCCTGTCCGGTCTACCCCATTGCTTGGGCGTGAGCGAGAGGTGGCCGCCGTTGTTGCGCTACTGCGCCAGGATGACATCAGGCTTGTCACGCTCACAGGCCCCGGCGGTGTCGGCAAGACATGGCTCGCGGCACAGGCAGCGGATGAACTCGTGAACGCATTCGCCGATGGTGTCTGGTTTGTCGGACTTGCGCAGTTGACTGACCCTGCCCTGGTAGCGCCCACTATCGCTCGCGCACTCGGGATCCAGGAGCCAGGCAGCGCGCCCATCGGTGACGTACTCCGCGAGCGGCTGAACTCACAGCGGCGGCTTCTGCTCCTCGACAACTTTGAGCAGGTTGCGGCGGCGGCGCTGGAAGTGGCCGAGTTGCTCGCGGGTTGTCCCAAGCTCAGTGTGCTGGCAACGAGTCGCGTCGCATTGCATGTGCAGGGCGAACGTGAGATTCCAGTTGGGCCGCTAACGCTTCCGCGCACACGGCTGTCACGAGGACGACGTATCACGGCCGAACAACTGCTCGAGTCGCCCGCGGTGGCGCTTTTTGTCGCGCGGGCGCAAGCGCGCCGACCAGACTTCAAGCTGACGGAGGCAAACGCGCTGGCAGTGGCGGAGATTTGCGCCCGGCTCGATGGGCTGCCACTGGCCATCGATCTGGCCGCTGCCCGCGTCAAGCTGCTACCGCCTCCACAACTGCTCGCCCGTCTGGAACGTCGCCTGCCGCTTTTGACCGAAGGGCGACGTGATCTGGAAGCGCGACAGCAGACGATGCGTAACGCCATCGCCTGGAGTGAGCATCTGCTGTCACTGGAAGAACAGCGTCTCTTCCGACGTCTTGCGGTGTTCGCTGGCGAGTTTACGCTGGAGGCCGCTGAGGCGGTCTGCGCGCAGCCACCGGGAGGTGAGCCGCTGGGGATAGACGTGCTGAGTGGGCTTGAGGTGTTGGTGGATCACAGCCTGGTACAGCCGTGGACCGTGGACAGGGACGAGCAAACAGATGAGGGGAAGGCTTGCGACGGGGCGCGTTTCCGGTGGCTCCACGTTGTCCGTGAATATGCGCAAGAGCGACTGGAGGCCACCGACGATGCCGCGGCGCTGCATACAGCGCACGCAAACCACTACCTGACATTAGCCGAGCGGGCCGAGTCCGAGTCGCATAGCGCGGGTCAGCAAACAGAGGAGTGGCTGCGGCGCGTGGGATGCGAGTATGACAACGTGCGGGCGGCGTTGGGGTGGCTGTGCGATCGGCGGGAGGTGGCGCTTGGGTTGCGCCTGGCCGTGGGTGTCGGGGACTACTGGATTGCCCATAGCCACTTCATCGAAGGGCGGCGCTGGCTAGAGGAGTTGCTAACCATTGCGCCGCAGAATGGAGCGGTCAATGCGGAAACGAGCGCCTCAGCCGACGTGCGGGCGCGGGCGAGAGCGCTGCTTGGAACACTGGCGGCCCTGTTGGGTGACGATGGGACAGCGGCGGTCGAATTAGAGGCTGCGTTGACGCTCGGGCGAACGCTGGGAGACCGGCGGGCAGTTATCTATGCGCTGGGCTCATTGGCTGACCTTGCGCGCACCAGAGGGGAGGCGGAGCGGGCGGCGGAGCGCTACGACGAGTTGGTGACGCTCGTCCGTGAGGTGGACGGGCCCGCGGCTGCCGCCCAAGCGCTGGCCGGTGAGGGATTAGCCGCTTACGAGCGCGGTGAGTGGGCCCGCGCGACAGCGCTCCTGGAAGAGGCGTTGGCGATTCATCGGGCACGCCGCGAGCTAGACTCCATGGGATTGTGTCTGTGGCTACTGGGTGTGGTGGCGCTCCATCAGGCGGATCCCACGCGCGCAACGGAGCGACTGCGGGAGGCAGTGTCGGTGGCCCAGACGCTAGGCAACCAGGATGGTTTCGCGTATGTGTTGGAAAGCCTGGCATGGGCATCCGCACTGGTTGGCTCGCGAGAGCGGGCGGCGCGGCTACTGGGCGCAGCGGCGGCGCAGCGTGAATCGCTCGGGCAGACTAGATGGCCACGCTTTAGGGAGGAGATCGAGACCGAGGTGGCTGCGGCACGGGCGGCGCTGGGCGGGGAGCGTTGGGCAGCGGCGTTCGCCGCTGGGCAGGCGCTGACAATGGAGGAAGCTATCGCCGAGGCGCTGGGTGGGGATAGAGAGAATGGCTGACCAGCCCGAACGCAGCCTGCCTATCCGCTCTACTGGCGTCAACGCGCATGCGCTTTCGCAGCATACACGTCAGCGAATACCTGCTATTGCTACTCGCACGGTATTCCTGCGGCTATCATGGCGATCCGACGCGGGCGTGTACCTGCGCGCCTAGCGCTATCGCCTGCTCCTGGAGACGCATCAGCGGCCGCAGCGTCAGGAGGAGGTCGAGCCAACGGCATGAGCTATATCGCAGTTACACAGATTCACTCAGAGCGACTCGAAGTAGAGGGTACATGTCCGCATTGAACGAGCACTGTGTTGTTAACGTGTTGGATGCGTTTCTTGAACGGCATTGTCCACCGAAGCCCCACCACCACTCACGAGCGCAGCAGATTGCGGCGGTGCAACACCACCAGATTTGGAGGCCAGCCGACTCGTGCGTTCTGCTCGCCGCTTAATGCCGAGCAGGCACTTGAGCATCATGATGATGTCGGTGATCTTCACGAGCAGGTCGAACAGCATCACCAGCGAGGTCCAGCGCAAGCGCACACGGGTGAGAAGGCACGTGCGGCGCTCATCCGCGGATAGAGCCTCCAGTACCACGTCGTATCGCCTTGTTTGTCCCACCACAGCATGCATCCAGCGGTTGGGCTCGAATGCCTTGACCCACATGCCCACCTTGCCATTGGGCGACCGCGCCACGTTCCGCATGGTGCTGGCGTGTAGGGCGAGCGTGGTGAACAGCCGCCCGCTTGCCGCCTCCCACACTGCGCCGTGCGGTCATTCGATCGCGCAGCTCCACCCACATGGCATTGCACACTATTGCCAGGCGCAACTATGCGGTGATCTCCGAGTGAGCGCCGAACAGCATGGGCTGGGTCAGATCTCATGGGGTGTCGTGTCGATCGTTCCCCGTTTCCGCTTATGCCTCATGGCTCCGCACAAGGATACATTGTGCACAATACCTGCTATGGCTATTCGCACAAGTCCCCTCCTCTAGCTAGGTAGACAACTCTGCCGTTTAGGCGCTGCGGCGAGCGATGACCTGGAGCCAGGTGCGTGGCACGCTAGTCAGGTGGAGGTCCTCGAACGCT
>DASVWQ010000230.1:0-2593 GCA_036393135.1 Ktedonobacterales bacterium | reverse complement strand
GTCTTCATGTTCTTGGCGTAGATGATGACCGCGCCCGCGTGCATCCCGACGACCATGTTGGCGATGTCGGGCGTCCACGTCTGGTAATACGTCTCGATCAGGAACATCTGGCCGAGCTTCTCGTCCAGCGTCATCCCCGCGACATCCTGCCGTGCGGTCCACTGGATGTCGGCCTGGCGCTGGGCTGCCGTGAGGATGTCACTGAAGTGGTTGGCAGGGAGCGCGTGCGGCGTGGGCGTGGCGGCGTGGGTCGCGGTGGGGGTGGCGCTTGCCGTGGTGGGCGCGGCGGCGCGGCCAAGCTGCCCGACTAGCGCCACGATAATCACCAGCGCGCAGAGCAGCGCGCCCCCAATCGCGAGCGCGTTCCGGCGCTGTCGAGTCGCGAGCATCCTGGCCGCCTCCTGTCTCACCTCATCCGCCTGGGGCGCATTCCCCCGCGCGGCGCCATTCTCTATAACGCGCAATGGCCGACATAGGCGACGCGGGCGCCCCGAACTCCCGCCAGGTCCGCTCCTCCACGCGACCCTTGCGCTGTGACACGCGACCACTTGGCGGCGTAGTAGCCAGTAACCAGGGGACGCGCGACCAGCGGCGCAGGGAGAGGAGCGAGGCGATGGCGCAGGGTAAGCCGGGGCTAGCGGCAGGCAAGGGCAGACGGCGACTGCGCGCGGCGGGACGGCTGCTGGCGCGGGTGGCGCTGGCGGCGACGCTGCTGCTGAGCCTCTTCCTCTCGCTGACGCCGACCGGACGGGCGGCCACCCGCGCCGCCGTGCTGCTGCCCGCGCTGATTGGCGCGAGCGAACCCGGCGTCCTGCTGCTGGCGGGCGACCCCATCCACCACACCCAGCGCGTCATCCCCTCGGACGATGGCCCGGTCTACCTCGATACCTGGGCGCCGACCACGCCGCCGCCACCGCTGCCCGGCTCGCGCGAGGGGCTGCTGCTGATCCCCGGCGTGGGCGACAACCGGGGCGTGGAGCAGCTCGTCAACCTGGCGGAGTCGCTGGCGCGGGCTGGCATCGTCACCATGTCGATGACCACCGACACGCTCATCAGCTATCAACTGGCCCCGACGACGGTGGACGCGGTGGTCGAGGCGACGCTGGCCCTCCAGCGCTACCCCGGCGTGGGGCGCGGCGCCGTGGGGATTATCGGCTTCAGCGCGGGCGGCTCGCTCGGCGCGCTGGCGGCGGCTGATCCGCGCATCCGCGACACACTGGCCTTCGTCCTGAGCTTCGGCGGCTACTACGACGCGCGCTCGCTGCTGCGCGACCTGGGGCGGCGGACGATCAGCGTGGATGGCAAGCTCGTCGCCTGGAATCCCGACCCCGTGCCAGTGCAGACGCTGGCCAATACGCTTTCTCCGACCCTGCCATCGCTGGACTACGCGCGCATCGTCTCCGGCTTCAACCCCAACGATGGGGTCTATCTGCCCCCGGGCGAGGTAGCGCAGCTCACGCCGGTCGGGCGGGCCGCCTACCACCTGATCGTCGGCGATGAGCCGGATCAGGTGGACGCGAACCTTGCCGCGCTCACGCCCGCTGGCGGCGATGCGTTGCTGACGGCGCTCTCGCCCAGCGCGGCGGTCGGGCAAATCCACGCGCCGGTCTATCTGCTCCACGACCAGAGCGACATCTACGTGCCATTCACCGAGTCGCGCGATTTCGCGGCGACGCTGACCCGCGAGGGCCACCGGCATGAGTTCGTGGAGTTCAGCATCTTCGCGCATGTCGAGGTGAAGTCAGGGCTGGGTGTCGGCCCAGAGCTGCGCGACGGCCTGGCGCTCTATCGTGTGTTGCTGCTGGCGCTGGCCCCCAGCGCGTAGGGGAGGGATGACGGGTATGCCACTGCTCTCGCTGCTCTGGTTCGCGCTGGGGGCGCTGCTGGGTGGGCTGACGCTGCTGGCGGGCTGGGCGCCGCGCTGGGCGGTGGTCGCGCGCTGGCAGCGCTGGCTGGCGACGCTGGGGCTGGGAGCCTTCACGGCGCTGGTCGGCGGCTGGCTGGCCTCGGTCGTCCTCGACCGGCTGGTGGTCACGCTGGCGGCGCTCTGGCTGACGGTGATGGTCCTCGGCGCCGCGCGCTGGTGGACAACGAGGGCGCAGCGCTGAGCGATGTTGTGGAAGAGGCGCCGCTCAGGCAGGAGATAGCCGCAGTCCACTCTCGAAGCCCCCATGCTCAGCCCGCCTGGTTGCGTTGAGCGGAATGTGCTGGGCTGGTCCGTTACTGTTCCGCGATGCGCCATCAAGCGGTCGAGCAGTTTGCCGCGCTCGAATCCGACCCGCTCGCATGGCCCATGCGCGCCACGTGTGAGAACACATCCGCCTGGGATGTTGGCGCAACGACAACGACCGCAGCGGACATGTTATGAAAAGCGCCCGGGCGCGCAGGCGCTGTACATCGGGATGCGCTTGCCAAACCCTTACCTAGCCTGTCTAGCGGCTGCTCTGTGATGGGAGGCGCCGGATATCATGCGCTCTGATTCGACCGATCTGTGACCTCACTGTGAAGGTGGCCCGGCACACCACATGCTGATCTCACCAGTGTGCGATGTGGGTGCGGCGTTTTGGCGGGACGCTCAACACATGACGGCGTT
>DASVWQ010000229.1:0-8311 GCA_036393135.1 Ktedonobacterales bacterium | reverse complement strand
TGCTGGAGAATGATGTCGGCGGCGGCGGCAAGCTCGGCGCGCGATTCGAGAATATCGCCGCCGTGCTGGACGCCCTTCCGCAGCACGCCGACCGCCTGGGTGTCTGCCTCGACACGGCGCATCTGTGGGGCGCGGGCTTCGACATCAGCGGGCCGGAGGGGGTCGCTGCGACGCTGGCCCAGGCCCAGAGCGCCTTCGACCTGAAGCGCGTCCACGTCGTCCACCTGAACGACTCGCGCGGGACGCTGGCCAGCCACCGCGACCACCACGCCCGCCTGGGCGAAGGCACGATCCCGATGGATGGGCTGCGGGCCTTCCTGCGGGCGCCGCAACTGGCCCACGCCACCGTCATCCTGGAGACGCCGCTCTCGCTGGTTGGCGACGGCCCCGATGGTGGCGAGGGCGACGAGACGAAGGAGGAGGCCGCCGCCCAGGTGGACTGGGACGCCGAACGCCGCCGCATCTTCCAGGCCTGTGAGCTGGCGGGCGGCGAGTAACGTGGGGCGGTGGGTTCGCGCGGTTACACGCCATAGGTTGGGCCGTTGAGGGTATAAGGAGCTGTGTGCTGCTGACGCCTTTCAACCTGGCGACACACACGACGACAGAAGAGGATGGCGCCGAGATGGAGAGGTTTCGCGAAGGATTGCGCGCGTTCTGGCAGGCGCTGCTCGATCTCTGGGACCGCGCGACGAATGGCTCAGTCGTCCGCCAGCGTCTGTTCGCCATCATCGGCGCGCTGCTGGTGCTGGCCATCGCGGGCGGGGTGGTCCTCGCCGCGATGACGCCCGACCCCGCGCCACAGCAGGTGGCCCACCGCGCCCAGCCCACCGCGACGCTGACCCTGACGCCAAGCCCCACCCTCACGGCGACCGCGAAGCCGACCGCCAAACCGACCGTGCGCCCGACGCCCAGGCCTGTGCCGACGTTGCCGCCGCCGCCGCCGATTCCAACTAAGCCGCCGACATCGAGCAACTCGAATCCAACCGCGAATTTTTGCCCGACACCGACGCCGCTGCCCGCGCCGACGGCCACCAATACACCTGTCCCGACGGCCACGTCAACCGCGACCGCTACGGCCACCACTGCGGCGAGCGCTACCGCATCCTCCAGCCCAAGCGGCGGGACCTCCGCCTCGGTCGGGAGTTATGTGGGCCTTGTCATGCCTGCCGCATGCCAGACGTGCCCCTACTATGCGGGCAACAATCCGAGCCAGTCGCAGATCGCCACCGCGCTCGCCAACGCTGCCGCCACTTACGGTCTGCCTGTCAACCTCGTCAAGGCCATCGCCTGGCAGGAGAGCCACTGGCACGAGGATGTCACGAGTTGCGATGGCGGCATCGGATTGATGCAGGTGCAATATTACGTCTATCCGTGGCTGAACTCGGTCTCGATACCGAGCGCGGTGGGCTGTCCGATGTCGGCGACCAACTACAATCCCTACACTGCGCAGGGTAACGCCGACCTCGGCGCGAAGTATCTGAAGTACCTGTACTGCTATTACAGCTTCTGGGGCAGCTACAACTACGATGCGAACGGCAATCCCCACACGCTGAGCAACCCGAGCAAGTATACGGCTGACTGGTATTATCAGCAGGCGAATCTTCCCTACCCCGATTCATCCCTGCCAAACAGCCTGTGCGCCAGTGTCTTCACCCAGAACGCCTACTATCCGGCGCTGCCTTCTTCCAAGAATGATCCGTGGAGTTGTCCCTTCAGCGCGACGCCAGGCGACACTACCGTACTCGATATCACCGTCAGCGCCTACAACGAGGGTCCGGGCGCTATCAATCAGTACGGCATCAACAACATGTCGTTCTATGTTGACCCCGTGGAGGGCTACATCCCGCAATTCGCCAGCGGCGCGCTGCCCTGATGAGCGTGAACTCCGTCACAGTCAGGCGCGGGTGGGGGTTTCGGCAGCAACTCAGGCTACCTCCCACCCGTATGGTATGCTGAACGTCTAACATTGGCGACGCCACCACACCTGCAAGGGCGCGCCAGCGCTATAGGCTGACGAAGACTGACGGAGGAGGATCAACGCCCATGCGCGAACGCAGGACGTTTCGACAGTGGTTTGCCAATGCGCGCCCACGCATCGTGCCTGCGGGTTGCGCGGTAGCGCTCTTCGCGGTAACGGCGGTCTGCCTGGTAGCGGTCGTCGCGCCGAACATGCGTTTCCTGATGGGAACTGGCGCGCATACGCCGACCCGGACCCCGAACACAGCGGCCCAGCGCGACCAGAGCTATCAAATGGTGCTGCCGACAGCCCCCGCCAGCGCTATCAAGCTGCCTCGCACGCCCACACTGCCCAGCACGGCGCTCTTTGCCACGCTCGCCAAGGCCAAGATGCAGAACACCTGCGCCGTCGCCACGCCACCCTCGACCCCCGGCGCTGGCCTCGCGACGCCAACCGCGACCGGCGAGGCGCCCGCCACCGGAACCGGGACGGCCACCGCGACGGGGGTTCCAACGGCGACCGACACGCCTGCGCCAACCGCGACCGACACGCCTGCGCCAACCGCGACGGTCGGCGTGGGACAGCCGCAGGCGACGCCGACCTGCCAGGCTTGCCCCGTCTATCTCGGCAGTAACCCCAGCCAGCCAGACATCGCCGCCGCGTTGACCGCCGCCGCGCAGAAGTACGGCGTGCCGGTGAACCTGCTGATGGCGGTGGCCTGGCAGGAGAGCCGATGGCACGCCGACGTGCTCTCCTGTGACGGCGGGATCGGCTTGATGCAGATCCAGTATTACACCTATCCCTGGCTGAATAGCGTGGATGAGCCGGTCTGCGGGCTGAGCGCGACCACCGACGACCCCTACACCCTCGATGGCAACGCCGACCTCGGCGCGAAGTACATCAAGTGGCTGAGCTGCTTCTACAGCTATTGGGGCGACAACGGCGGCGCCTCGCTGGCGAGTCCAGGCGCCTACACCGTCGCCTGGTATTACCAGCAGGCGGGTCTGCAGTAGCCTGACGCGCTGAACGCCGACGGCTCGACCAACGCCAACAGCTTCTGCGCGGCCGTCTTCAACGACCTGAGCCAGCCGCAGTACACCGCGCTGCCCTCTACCACCAGCGATGTGTGGAGCTGCCCGTATAGCGCGACGACTGGCGACAATACGCTGCTGGATATGACCCTCAGCGCCTACAACGAGGGCGCGGGCTACACCGACCAGTACGGCATCCAGAACCGCTGGTATGTGGATGGTGTCGAGGGCTGGATTCCGCAGTTCGCCAACGGCTCGCTGCCCACACAGTCGTAGCCTGCGCGTCAATCAGCGCCAGTTTCCCCGCCACCTGCCAGCGCAGGGGCGGGGAAACTCGTCTTCGCCAGCGCTCCCTCCCTGACAGGCTAATTACTCACATAGAGGCGGTTTCAAAACGACGGCGAGGCGGATGTCTTACAGCACATAGAGCATGAACAAGCACAGGAGGCCAACGACGACGAATACGCACCGTGTGGCCGAAAACCGAGGCGGCGCCAGAAGTTTCCAGAGTGACACGCCCATCACAACAGCGGCTGCGAAGGTCGCTACCAGCTGCCACGGTTGATAATGCGTCCAGACGAAGGCAAATGTGGGCAGTTGCGTCGCAACGTTCAGCAGGTTCTCGTAGAACCGCACGGGCTTGTCAATAGGCTCAAATTCTTCGCCCTGCTGGGTGTCCAATTCGAACCTCCCGTTGCTACTCCGCAGCAGAGCCATAATAACCCAACCCAGTGCGTTTTGGAATTACCTCTAGGGCATTGCCGCTGCAACAGCGCCATGCTGTGTCACACTGCCTGCTGTATTGATTCTGAGTCCGACTGAATAATCACCTTGAACGAGACGAGTTACTTTCGCCAGTTGCTTCGTCATGTAGTGTAATTGAGTGTGAATGCGAATAAGCAGAGGATGGGTACCATGTTCCGTCGGCTTCAGGGATTCTGGGCGCAAGGTAATGCACAGAAGGTTGCCGTCGTCGTCGTGGGCATCGTCGTGCTCTGCTCCTGTTGCGGCGTCTCGGTCGCTTTGGTCGGAGCACTCACACCATCTGGTACTACAGCCGGCCGAACGCCGACGAACACGGTCGCGGTGCGGCAAGCAACAGCCACAACGGTTAGGAGCACGCCGACCGCTCAAGTCAGCCACTACCCGCCTAAGACGCACGACGATTTGACCTGGCTTGCGGCACGCGGAAACGCCAGCGCGATAAACGTGACCTCAACTGAGAGTACGGGACTTGTAGGGGTCTGCCCGGAGCCACGAAGTGAAGTATGGGTTAGCCCGAGCGTGAAGGGTCAGCAACTGGCGCAGGACCTACTCGCCTACTTCTATAACAACCAATTCGATAGTGCGTGTGGGTCGCTCATCCTGGTGTACAACAGTCAGAGCGAAGCCAAAGCTGGTGATGCCTATACAGCGGGGCGCATCAACTTGGACGTTACTGACTCAAGTGGACAGGCGAACGTTGACCCGAATGGAACCAACCTCACATACACGGTTACACTTGATATTGGCGACGCTATAACGGGCCAGGAATACACCATCACGTATACTGCCTGAACAGGAACGTGTAGAGGTGGTTTCGAAACCCTCCGATACGCGGTCGTCTTGGTAATATCCGCCCCAGGCTATACAAGCCTATGCTTTAGTCATTTCTCGCCACGAAAGGAGGTAGCCCGGTGCCGTTGTCCGCCTTGGGCGCCGCTTTCTTCCTGCTCCTAGGACTTTTTTCGGCCCGGGTAGGCGTGTACATGGCTCACCCCGGCCGCTCCGCGGTATATGACTGCGACGGGCAACTGCAGCGGCGCACATCACCGACAGAAATGAGGCTCTGGCTTATCGCCTGGATGACGATGGGACTGGGATGGGTGTGTCTCGGCGTGACCATACTCCGGTACGCCAACGGTCACAACGTGTCGGTACCGACAAGCGCGCCGCTTATCTACCACCTTATCTGAGGCCTCTTCTTGGTCGGCGTACTCGGCGGCTTCAGCGTACTCTTCGTGTGGATGGTGGTGTACCAGAGCGCTCAGAAGAAGCGTCAGAGTCGCGAAGATGCCGGTGACTTGCGCCAATTGCGTCATTGAACGCACGCCGACAGTGCGTTTTGAAACCGCCTCTAGTGACGTGTGTACGCACATGGTAGAGTGAGACATCTCCGTTCCGGGCCGCCGCTGTGGCGCGGATAGCTGGCGTCTGGTGGGTCATCGTTGCGCCTGTAGGATTGCGCTGGCTGAGCGATCATGGGCGTCCATCCGGCCACTCGTTTGCGAGCGCCTGACGAGTGGCCGTTAGGCGGATATGAGTGGAAGGAGCGTCCGGTATGATCCTGCCGAAAGTCCGCGATCCGCGTTTCGTGACCATCCGGCGCGGTGGGGCGCTCACCGACGCGGATCACCACCTCCTCGCGCTGTGGGCGGCAGCGTGCGCGGAGCATGTCCTCGCCTTCTTCGAGTCAGTTCAGCCTGAGGACCCGCGACCGCGCCAGGCGATCGCGCAGGCCCGCGCCT
The DNA here is from genome assembly GCA_036393135.1 of Ktedonobacterales bacterium. Classification (GTDB taxonomy): domain Bacteria; phylum Chloroflexota; class Ktedonobacteria; order Ktedonobacterales; family JADMIN01; genus JAKAIY01. The sequence goes on along the minus strand of DASVWQ010000229.1, from coordinate 2,816 downwards.
GGGCGCGTGGCGAGATCACTATGACTCAGGCGCGAACGGCGGGCGGCCACGCTATGGGAGCGGCCAGAGACCTGCGTGGGGCGGCGCGGTATGCCGCCTACGCCGCCGGCCAGGCCGCAGTGGTGGCGCATGTCGCCGCGCATGATCTTGGCGCCGCCGCCTATGCGATCAAGGCCGCGCGAGCCGCCGCGCCAGCAGGCGAGGGCGAGCGCGCCGGGCGACGCGAATGTCAGTGGCAGCGCGATCAGCTTCCAGAGGCGATTCGCGCGCTTGTACTCGACGATCAGCGGTTGCGCAACGCCATCTGCTGGTCGGTGTTCGACTGCTGAGCGCGCGCATCGCGCCCAGGCGCCGCTCCTGCGCCTCACACTATGGGCCATTAGCGGCACGCAGAGACGATACGACGCCGCGCCCCCAGGATGACGGCAAAGACCACCGCAGCCATCAGCGCGTACCAGAGGCTCTGGAAACCAGCCACCACCAGCGCCAGGATCGCCAGCGACGCGACGACGAGCGCGGGCAGGAAGCGATTCCGCTCGAGCAGCCGCCACGCCGTGAGAACGATCAGCACGTAGGTCAGCAGGAAGGCGCCGCTGGAGAGCTGGATGTAGGTTTCGACGGACACGCCGAGCAGCGCCTGGAGCGCGAGCGCCAGCCCCCACGCGACGCCCAGCGCCAGCGCGGCCTGGCGTGGCGCGCCCGATGCGGCGTCCACCTGTGCCAGCGGTCGCGGGAACAGGCCGTCACGCGCCAGCGCATAGATCAGCCGTGTGGCGCTGCGCGCCCAGGTGAACATGAACAGGAACAGCAGCGCCAGCGCAATGACCACCGCGACGCGGGCGCCCGCCGCGCCCAGCGAGAGGCGTGTCAGGTCGGCGAGCGAGGCGTCGCTGACGGCGATGACGCCGCGGCTCAGACTGCCGACGACGGTAACGCCCAGCAGCACGAATAGCGCACCCACCGCCGCCACCGCCAGCCCCAGCGCTTTGACCAGCGTGCGCGGATCGGTGAACTCCTCACCTGAGAACGCGGCGTTCTCCCAGCCGACGAAGGCGAAGAAGCAGATCAGGCCAGTCGAGGCGACCCCCGCGAGGCTATAGCCGCTGACATCGCTGAGATGTGGCGCCGTCACATGCGGCAGCGCCAGCAGCAGCGCCAGCGTGATGGCGGCCAGACAGCCGAGGAAGGCCCAGCGCTGGATGCGCATGATCCGCGATACGTCGAAGCAGGCGCCGATGAGCAGCAGCGCCAGCAGCAGGCCCGCGACCAGGAACGGCCAGCGCCCGGGTAGCGGGACGAGCGCGCCCAGATACTCGCTGAAGATGAGCGCCGTCGCTGGGCCACCAACCGCAATCGCCGCGAGATACAGCACGCCGGTGAGCCAGCCCGTCTGCTGGCCCAATCCCTTGCCGATGAAGGCGATGACGCCGCCAGCCGAGGGGTAGCGGGCGCCCAGTTCCGCCATGATGCGCGCCAGCGGATACGACACAGCCGCCAGCCCTACCCAGATCAGGATCGACCACGGCCCGGCATGCCGCGCCGCCATCGACGGCAGCGTGATGAGGCTCTGCCCCAGCACCGCGCTTGTGTAGAGAACGAATCCGTCGGCCACCGAAAGATGCTTGCGCAAGGTCGGTCTGGCTAGCGTTGAAGTCGCCATATGGTCTCACTCCCCTCCTTCCATCGCCGTGATGGACAGTTTTATGATAGAAAAAGAGCGTGTGGAAGTGAATGGGACTTCCAAAGCAGATACACCAAATCATTCTCAAAGCGAAGGGGAAATGCGGCTATGACTATCGAAGCTGAGAGGCTGCTCGATGAGACTGGATGGGCATTGCTGGGCGCGCTCCAGGAGAACGCCCGCAGCTCATTCGCGGAGCTTGGCCGACTGGTGGGGCTGACACCGCCAGCGGTGGCCGACCGCATGCGGCGGCTGGAAGCGGCGGGCATCATCAGGGGCTATCACGCTGAGGTGAATCCAGCGAAACTGGGCCTGGCGCTGACGGTGATCATCCGCTTCCAGTCGACGCGCGAGCCATTTGAGCAGGTCTTCGCGGTCATCCAGCGGCGGCCAGAGATCATCGAGTGCCACCGCGTGACAGGCGGCGACTGCATGACCCTGACCGCCGTGGTCTCGTCCGTGGAGCACTTGCAGGAATTGATCTCCGAGCTGACGCCCTATGGGTCATCAAACACGTCTATCGTGCTCTCCTCGCCGCTGCGCCATCGTCCAATCGAACAGGCTGCGCTGGCGTGCCCGACGAATTGACGCCGGGCGCTCCCACGGCCAGCGTCGGGCCTCAGATGCCGAGGAAGCGCGGGCGCTCGTAGGCGGGACGCGGCCCGGCGTAGTCTGGCGCGGCCTGTTCGGCGTAGACCACCGTCTTGATGTTGCCACGCACGTTGAACTCGGCCACGACCCGCATCCAGCGCGGCTCCAGCGTCGCGATCAGGTCGTCGAGGATCTGGTTGGCGGCGCCTTCGTGGCTGATGGCGCGGTCGCGGTAGGAGTTGATGTAGAGCTTGAGGCTCTTCAATTCGACCACGCTCGGTCCTGGCGTGTAGTCAATCACGATGGTGGCGAAGTCGGGGAAGCCGGAGCGCGGGCAGACGCAGGTGAACTCCGGAATCTCGAAGTGGACGACGTAGTCGCGCGCTGGCCTGGGGTTCGGCCACGCCTCCAGGTGATTCTCGGCGATCTCGGCGGGGCCATATGCGCCGGGGACACGCTTGCGCTTCGCAGGCTGGGCTGGCTGGCTCATATCGTGCTGGACTCCTTGTAGCTGCTCTCATCATTCTCTGGCGCATGGGACATC
>DASVWQ010000228.1:0-3013 GCA_036393135.1 Ktedonobacterales bacterium | reverse complement strand
ACATCGCGCTCACATTGCGCTCACAGCGCGTTGGAGGGCGGGCGCGAGAGGCAGGCTGGCGGCGGAGAGAGGGGCGGGTAAACCCGCGTCTAAGGGCGCGCGCGCAACGAAGCCCGCCTTCGCGGGCTGGGTCCCGGCTGCGAGTCCGCGACGGGCAAGCGGAGCGCGGCGCCCGTCTGGGGTCAGGGTTCCCACACGGGCGGACTTTGCGGCGGAACGCCCTCCAGGCGCGGTTTGAACCGCCAGCCGTCTTCAGAGCGGCGAGCGCTCGCGGCGCAATTCCTCGAAGAGCTGGCGCTCGCGGTCGTTGAGGCGCTGAGGCAGTTTCACCTGGACCTTGACGAGCAGATTGCCGCGCGTCTCGGAGTTGGGATGGGGCATGCCCTTGCCCGTCACGCGGAAAACCTGGCCGTTCTGTGTCTCTGGCGGGATGGTCAGGGTGATGCGCTTGCCGTCGATCAGGGTGAGGGTGAGTTCGCCGCCGAGCATGGCGGTGGTCAGGGGCGCGTGGGCCTCCATGATGAGGTCGTCGCCGTGGCGCTCGAATTGTGGGTCAGGCTTGACGGTGACGATCAGATAGAGGTCGCCGCGCGGGCCGCCAGTCGGGCTGGGCTGGCCCTCGCCCGCCACGCGCACCTTCACGCCGGTATCCACCCCCGCCGGGATGTTGACGGTGATGCGCCGCTCGCGCTCGACCATGCCTGTCCCGCCACAGGTCGCGCAGATGCGCCCGCTGATCCTGCCCGTGCCGTTGCAGGCCGAGCAGGTCTCCGGCTGCTGGATGGTGTAGATCCGCCGCGCGCCCGCGAAGGCCTCGCGCAGGGTGATCTCGACGGGCTGCTCGACATTCTCGCCGCGATTGAGGGCGCCCGCGCCATTTGAATAGGCGCCCGACGCCCCCGCCGAGCCGTTCGCGCTGGAGCGCCCGCGCGCCGTCGAGGTCCCTGCGCCCGCGCCGCTGTTGCCGGCGGGCTTGCGGCCAAAGAGCGCCTCGAAGAAGTCGGAGAAGCCAGTTGGGTCGGGAACGTCGAAGCCGCCGCCAGAGGACGAGGATGTTCCGCCCGCCCGCGAGCGCGGGGTGAAGGGCGCCCGTCCGCGCGCGGTGGAGGCGGCGGGGCCGAACTGCTCCTGCCAGTTGGGGCCGAGTGTGTCATACTTGCGCCGCTTCTCCGGGTCGGACAAGACCTCGTAGGCCTCGTTGATCTCCTTGAAGCGCGCCTCGGCCTGCTTATTGCCAGGGTTCACGTCGGGATGATACTTGCGCGCAAGCTGACGAAACGCCTTCTTGATCTCGTCTGTGCTGGCGGAGCGCGTGACTCCCAGAACCTTGTAGTAGTCTTTGTAGTCCATAGCGTTCTGTTCGATAGCTCTCAAACGCGGAGCGCCGAACGACGACCACTCCGCCGCGCCACCCAACGTGGCCCGACTGGTAAATGCGCGCTGACCGCGAATACGTGTCAGCGCTGTACGTGTGGCGCCGCGTCGTTGGCCCTCACATAGAGAGTACGAGTCCGCGCTGGTTCAAGTTTGACGCAATCCATCAAATGTCCTGGCAAGCGGCCAGGCGAGCGGCTACGCTGGCCCCGCGCTGACCTTGACCCGCGCCGGACGTAGCGTCTCATCACCCAGGCGATAGCCCTTGCGCACCTCCTCGATGACGGTCCCTTCTGGCTTGTCGCTGGACGCGACGGCCTCGATGGCCTCGTGGATGTAGGGGTCGAACTGCGCGCCGACGCTGGGCACAATGGTCAGGCCCTCATTCTTGAGTAGCTCATCGAGCTGCCACTGGAGCATCCGCAGGCCCTGCTGGAGGCTCTCGCGGTCCATCGTCTCCTGGAAGGCGAGGGCGCGGTCGAGGTTGTCGACGACTTCGAGCACCTTGCTCAGCAGCTCGCGCTTCTCGTGGCGGATGCGGTCGGCGCTGGCGCGCTCCTGACGCTTGCGGAAGTTCTCCATCTCGGCGCGCTCGCGCAGGTACTTGTCCCAGTTCTGGGCGGCCTCGGCCTTGGCTGCGGCGAGCTGCGTCTCTAGTTCGGCGATGCGGTCGGCGCCGCTGGCGGGCGCGACGGAGGCGTCGGCCTGCTGGTCGCCGGGCTGGGCTGTGTCGTCAGATGCTGCCATGAGTTACTCCCGTACCGCGCATTCAGGGAACGCGCATAGTCTGTGACCGGAGGCAAGTGAAACGCCGCGTGTCGCCCCCGAAGCGCGCCGGGAGCGAGGCGGCGATGTAAGATCAGTGACTTGCCGCGATGCCATCCTTCTGGCTGATTCTGGGGCAGTATAGTCCGCGCCATTTCGGCCTGTCAAACGTGTAGGCAAGCGGTTACGGTCGGCGCGTGGCGGGCGAGTGGCGATAGGACTTGCGGGTTGGGTGTTGCTTCTCGCGCTTGTGTTCGTCCTGCAAGACAACGGCTCCGCGTTATGCTGTTCCTCTGTGACGCGGCGACCACGTGCGCTCACGCCACTGGCGCGACAGCCTCTACTTCATTTGCCACGCCTGGTGGCCCGTCATCATCCAGAGAGAGTGACACCATGATCCATGCGACCCGCTATGCCGCCACCCGGCGGAAACCGCTGGCCCCGCAGAGCCGCCCCGCGATCCTGAGCCGGGCGCTGGGCCGTCTCGAACGTGAGCATGTGGCGCTGCTGCTGGCGCTGTCGGAGCTGGAGTCCAGCGCCCGCGCCGCCTCGCCCGATGTCGCCCTGCGCGCCGCCCTCGCGCCGCTGCTGCGCGGCGACCTCCGCCGCACGCAGTATGCGCTCAGCCGCGCCGATGCGGGCCTCTATGGCGTCTGCGACCACTGCGGCCACGCCATCGCCGCGCGCCGTGTGCGGCTGAACCCCGCGACCACCCGCTGCGCCGCCTGCGAGGGCCGCGCCCACGCCTGAGCCGCGCCGCCGGACCATTCCGACAGCGCTCCGGACAACACCAGGCCGCCCTCATACGTACTCGTTGGCGTCACACATCTTCGGGTGAAGATGGGCGGCGCCATGTGTGTGTCTGCCAACGCCG
>DASVWQ010000227.1:0-4317 GCA_036393135.1 Ktedonobacterales bacterium | reverse complement strand
GGTGTGGCGGCTTCGTCAGCCTCGCGAGCCTGGCGCGCCTGGGCGAAGGCCTGCGCCATCGCGGTGTTCGGCGCCTCAGGCTGTGCGGGCTGTGCGGGCTGGCGCGGCGCGGGACGCGGAGCCGGAGCCTCAGCGGCCTCGGCGGTCTGTGCGGGCGTCTCGCCGTTGGCTGCGGCGACGCTCGCGACAGGCGCTGCGCCTTCCCCGGCGCCCTGTTCCTCGACCGCCTTGATCGAGAGGCCCAGGCGGCGGCGCTCTGGATCGATGCGCAGGATGCGCACCGTCACCTCTTCGCCCTCATGCAGCGCGCTCTTGGGGTCCTGCTGGCCAGCGGGCAGCTCGGAGAGATGGATCAACCCCTCCACGCCGTCCTCGATCCGCGCGAAGGCCCCAAATGGCGCGATCTTGGTGATCGTGCCGGTGACGAGCTGGCCAACCTGGTAGCGCTGCTCCACCGTCGTCCAGGGATCGACCTCGGCGCGCTTGATGGACAGGGCGATCTTCTTCTTCTCCTTGTCCACTGAGAGCACCTGCACCTCGACCTTCTGGCCGACCTTCAGCACCTCGCTGGGGTGGTTGACCCGGCTCCAGGCGAGCTGACTGATATGCACCAGGCCATCGGCGCCGCCGAGGTCCACGAAGGCGCCAAAGTTGGCCAGATTGCTGACCACACCGGTGCGCACTTCGCCGACCTGTAGCTCGTTGAGCAGCTCCTCGCGGCGGCGCGCCCGCCACTCCTGCACGGCGATGCGCTCGGAGAGGATTAGCCGGTTGCGGTTGCGGTTGATCTCGATGATCTTGAGCTGGAGCTTGCGTCCAACCATCGACTGGAGCTTGGCCTGCGTCTCGGCGTTGTCGGAGGAATCCTCGCGCCGCAGGTTGAGGATTTGGCTGATCGGCACGAAGCCGCGAATGCCATCGAGGTTGACGATCAGGCCACCCTTGTTGTGGTCGATCACCTCGGCCTCCAGCAGCTCGCCCCGGTCGAACTGCTCCTGCGCGATGCGCCACTGACGCTCCTGCCGCGCCCGCTTGATCGAGACGACGGCATGGCCTTCGGGCGTCTCCGGCTGCATCACGTAGACCAGCACGTTATCGCCGACCTTCAGCTCCGAGAGCGAGCCGTAGCCGGTGGAGGTCAGCTCCTTGGTCGAGAGCACGCCCTCGCTCTTGAGGCCGATGTCCACCAGGATCTCGTCGGGATCGATGCGCACGATCTGCCCTTCGACCACATCGCCGCGCTTGATGGTGCGGAACTGGGCGTTCTGCTCGGCGAGCAGTTGCTCCATCGCGCTCATGTCGGGAATGTTGTCGGTGGCGTACATGTCATCGTGGTCGGTCTCGACAGCCGCCGGGGCGAAGTCGTGCTCGCTGATCGCCACTGGCTCTGGCTCTGGAGCAGATGCTGGCTCCTCGGCAGTCGTGGCTGGTGTTTCCTCGGCAGTGGCCTCAGACGCGGCTGGTGTTTCCTCGACGGTGGCCTCAGGCGCGGCCTCGATGGCGGCGGCCTCGGGCGCGGCCTCGGTGGTCGTTTCCCCCGCAGTGGCCTCAGGCGTCGCCTGCTGCTCGGCTGGCGCCTCGGTCATTTCCTCTGCGGTTTGGGACATGTCGTCGTTATTCACTGTCATGCAACTTTCGGCGCGCGGAACTCGCGTCTGGAGACGCGGGATCACTACGCCGCCCCTTTCCTCTTGTCAAACATGCGCGTCCGGTTCCGCAGACCCCGGCGACTGCGTTGCGGATACGCGAGCGAACGATTGTCCGCTGGCCCCAGCGGCATGCGGGGGCCGGTGTGCGGGTTGGGCTTGCGCGCGTGTCGTCGCCTGGCGCCTGGTGGAAGTGTCACTGGGCGTGGGGCGCGCGTGGCGCACGGCGCGATGCGTGACGACTTCGCCTCGGGAGGCGCGGGCGCCGCGCAGGCTTCCCTGTGGCGCGGCTGGCGCTGACACGGTGGACGCGGGGAGCGAGGGTGTCGCACAGCGGCGGGCTGTCAAGGCGTCTCGGCGCCACGTCATCGGGGCGCTCTGAGTAGGCTGTGCGTCGCGGGTCCGTCGCCTGGCGCCGCGTCCTTCGGTCTGGAATCCCCCTTTATCGCGTGAGATGCTGCCAGCAGGCTCGGCGATGGCGCTCAACGCCAGATGGATGTCGCCTGTGCGGCGGGGCGAGCCGCTGGCAGCGTGGGGGAGCTTCCGCTGGAGTCCTGGGGAGTCGATCTGAATGGTGGGTGAATGGCGCCCAACGTCTGGAAAACGTCGTCTGATGGCGCCGCTCGTCCAACCTACGCACAAGCGCTGGATCGCGCCGGATCACCACTTCTGTCAGTAATCCTGATGGGCGCGCCAGCGTCCAAACCAAACAGACTCATGAGCTATCGCTCGCTCCACGCAATCTTCAGACGCGCATCCGCCGCCTGATGTCACGCGAGCGCGACCCACTCTCGAACGGCCAGTACGTTGCAAGCCCCCGCTACAGGGGGTAGTATAACAGATGCGGCTCTGAGCGCGCAAGCCTGACGGTTCCATCCCTTTCCAGCGAGAATCGCGGACTGCGCTGGCGATTGACACCGCCAGCCCGTTCGCCGCGCCGGGCCAGCGCAAGACGACCAGAGACGAGGCAAGTGGATGGATGACGCAGGCGGGCCAGGCTCCCAGAATGCGGACGTGACGCCCGCTCGCGCCACGCTGCTGGCTGACGCTGAGGCGCTCGCCCGCTATCTTAGCGTCCGTCTGGCGCGGGTTGAGGCGGAGCCGCCCGCCGTGCGTGAACTCGAGGGCTGGCCGAGCCGCCCGCTGACGAGCGCCGCGCCACGCCAGGCCGCCGTGCTGGCCCCCATCTATGCCCGCGAAGGCGCGCCGTGGCTGCTCTTCACCCGCCGCGCCAGCGACCTGCCTTCGCACAGCGGCGAGATCTCCTTCCCTGGCGGCTCGCGCGATGCGGCGGACGCCAATCTCGCCCAGACCGCGCTGCGAGAATCCTACGAGGAACTGGGGCTGCCGGGTGAGCGTGTGCGGATGCTGGGAGCCATGCCGACGGTCTATTCGGTGGTCAGCAACTTTCTCGTGACGCCCTATGTGGGCTGGATCGGCGAGGGACTACCGACGCTGCGCCCACAGATCACCGAGGTCGCGGAGGTGATCGAGGCGCCGCTGAGCGCCCTGGACGATGCGCGCATCTATCACTCAGAAGAGTGGACGCGCGGTGGCTTCGCGCATAGCGTCCACTTCTACGACTTTGGCCAGCACCGCATCTGGGGATTGACTGGGCGGATGCTGCGCCATCTCCTCGGTTTGCTACCGCCGCGCTAGCTCTGGCGCGAGGCTGCTGTAACCCACGCGCGTATTGCATATGGAGATGGTATGTGGGCGTCGCTGCTTGACGTTCCGCGCCTGGTTGTCGCAGCCTCGCGCCTCGGCGGCTCGTGTGCGCGCTGGCGTGGCTGCATGTTCGGGATTGCGGGGCCAGCATGACAGCGGATGACAGTTACTCAACAGGGGACAGTGTGCTGGGCATCGCGATCAACCCGCCATTGCCCTGTGGCATCAGTGACTGCGGGCGCCCGGCGCAGTACGCGCGCGTCGAGCGCGATCCCCGCTATGCCGCGCTCTGGCGCCTGCTTCCCATCTGCAATTTGCACCAGGCGCAACTCGCCGCTGCCGCCGCCGATGTCGTAGCGTCGGTGGATGATTCCGTTTCGGCCAACGCGCGCGGCCGGTGACAGCGCCGCCACGAGTCAGGCGGGCAGCCGCATCACCTCGCCGCGCTGGGCGCTGGCGCGGGCAGCCTCGATCACGCGAATGACCAGCAGCGCATCGGCGGGCGTTACGGGAACGGGCTTGCCGTCGCGTATGGCGTCGCGCATCCCGGCGTAGAAGTCCTGATAGCGCCCTGGCAGGCTCTCGACAACGCCTTCATCTGTCAGGCCGCTGATCTGGGTCGCCATCGTTCCCCACAACTCGCGTGGCTCGACGCCATAGCCCGCGTCGCCGGGGCGCAGACCTGCGGCGAGCTGCGGCTCCTGCGGGTCCAGGCCGCGCTTTTCATAGACCCCCAGCGCTCCGACGACGCGCATGCGTGGGCCGAAGATGCGTGGGATGACGCTCATCCACAGGTGCGCGACCTCGCCGCCCGCGAATTGCAGCGCGACGAAGCTATCGTCGTCCACTCGCGCGCCGGGGCGCCGCCGCGCCTGCTCGGCGTAAATCGTCTCCGGCGGGCCAAAGAGTTGCAGCGCCTGGTCGATGAGATGGGCGCCGAGGTCGAAGAGCAGCCCGCCCGCCAGCGCGGGGGCGTCATTCTCGCGCCAGGCGCTCGCCTTCA
>DASVWQ010000226.1:0-11109 GCA_036393135.1 Ktedonobacterales bacterium | reverse complement strand
CTGGCGTCAACGAGAGTTTATCCCAGGCAGACTGCAGGTGCTTTCCGACGACATCGGCATAGGCGAGCGGCTTACGATCATCAGGGTCGCTAATCCCACGCGTCTTGTCAATGATCATGAGGCCAATGAGTTGATCGAGGTTCGACATCCCCAATTCGGGATTGCCATCGGTCTGGCCAAGCATCTTGATAGCGCCACCAGCATCAAAAGTGACCAGACTTAAATCTGTCGTGCCGCCGCCAATGTCGCAGACCAATACCACTCGCTCACCTCGAAGGTTGTGAGCCAGTGCAGGAATAAATGCGGCTGCAAGCGCTGCGGCGACAGGCTCCTCGATCAACGCCGCAGAGCCGATACCTGCGGCGTTGATCGCCTTCAAAAAGTCTCGCTTCTCGTCATTACCCCAAGAACCTGGATGGCTAAACGCATAGCGTGGTTGCCGTTTATTGAGGCCAGTGGCGCTGAGATAACGGTCGATGTTCCGTTTGAGGTACTTAATCAACTCGGCGGTGTCTGTGATAGCACGTAGGTTCTCATCACGCTTAATAAAATGAGCAAACCATCGCTTGAATCGCTCAACGAAACGTCCCTTCGCCCCATCAAGGTACCGGCTCTGCGCTTGTAAACCAATGAGCGGTTCTTTCATACCCTCGAGATAAAAGAGTTTACTTGGTTCCCTGTATTCCGAGCCCTGCCCACCAGTTTCAATCACCTCAACTCGTATCCAGGAGTCGCTGTCTGAATAGTAACTGACGGCGGCGCCGCAATAGGTCATGCCAATATCAAGACCAAGTCCAATCATCGTATGATCTGGCTGACTCATCACGCACCCCCTACGACAAACAAGCGGACTGCCGAATGCTGTGAGACCGTGCAACCGCAGGCGCACTCGTGTGAAGCCATGAGCACAATTACTACACAGGCAAGACAGCGATGCCAATCAATGCCGATATCAGCCCGCCAATGGATATACAAAGGATCCAAATCCAGGCGCTGACAACAAACAGCAGTACACCCAACACGACGAACACGACCACCAACACGACCCACTGCTGTGCCAGCGACATCATCAGGATGATCAAGAGCCCGCTGATGACCGACGAGTAAAACGCAATGCTATATATCGAGACCGTAGCCAAATGCGAGGGCTGAGCGCATTGTACCAGCGCCACACCGAAACAATGCGCGTCATTTCCTGTGAACCGTCCTACACCTAGTAAGATCAAGGCGAGTACTGGGAAAATTGCTAGCACGAACCTCACCACTCACCACCCTCTCTATTCACGATAGGGCCTGGCAAAGCACCTTCACGAGCCTACTCAACGCCTCGGACCAAGCGCATGCCAATATATGGCGCGTGAGTCTGAGACGCCATCGCCTCACTGCGATAGGCGCAGCGCGCTTCCCAACCCCCAGTGTTCCAGGAGCCGCCACGGCACACAACTATCACATCGTCTTGTGGCGTTTCCAAGCCCTGGTCTGGACTGTAGGGATAACGTACAAACGGTGAACGTGTCCACTCCACGACGTTGCCTGCCATATCATACGCGCCGAGCGAACTCTTCCCATCAGAATAACGGCCTATCACTGTTGTCGTTTCGACCCTTGATTCATAGGTATTACATCGCCGCGGATCGAATGCGTCTCCCCATGGATAGGCACGTGAACGATTGGTTCGCGGATCCCAACGAGCCGCTTTCTCCCATTCGGCCTCGGTTGGCAGCCGCCACTGGCTTCCCGAGCACGCCGACAGCCACGCAGCATAGCGCCAAGCGTCGTACCAGGAAATATCCGTCACTGGATGATCTTCGCCGCCGTGCCTGGCAGGCAGCGTCTTCCCCTGCGCCCGCAGAAATAGCTGGTACTCGGCGATCGTCACGGGGTAGGTCGCAATCGCGTATTTGTCGGTGGGAACATCGGTCGCGGGCCACTCATCCGCATGGGAGTGAGGGTCTAGTTGCACGTCGCTCCCCATCAGAAATATCCCGGCTGGAACCTCGCAGAAGGGCGGTGTGATGTGCGGTGAGGGCTTTGACTCATGATAGGTGAATCCCAACCGCCTGAGCCGTTGCTCGACACTTTCAGCCTCCGCGTTCGGTGCGGGCTCTGGGGAATACGTCACGATCCTCTGATAGAGGCGCTCCACTGCGTCATCGAACGCTACCGGAGGCAGAAAGGAAACCCCTTGATCGATATCCAGCGCCCACTTCATTGGGCACTGCGCATAGATCACCGGAATGATGAGTTTTCCTGGCGAGTTGCGGTTGTTGCGCTCGCCAATCGCAAATAAGACCTCGTCGTGAACCCACTTGGAATCCATTGAGTCAGGCGACACGATGACGATAAAGACTGACCGTGTCTTGATCTCGCCGGTAATGGTTTCCCAGAATGGGTCGCCCGGCTCCAAATCAGCGTTGTCATACCATACACGCTCATCGTCCCCGAGAAGGCTTTTGAGCCTGTTCGCAAGTTGTTCCCCAAACATATTGTCGGTGCTGGAGTGGCTAATAAATACGTTGTTCATCGTTCCATACGTGTACGCAGAGTCGTTTAACGTCATCGTCCAACCTCATGATGAACTGCTGATTCAGGCAGACCATGAAAGTCTGAGTTACTATGCCACATCCCACTCTGGCACGCAAGCTACTTGTTTCGAAGGGAGTGGCTATAGGAGTGGGTAGGCGGTATACTTTCACCTATGGAAGAGATTATCTGCCCGCATTGCCAGCGCGCCGACCGCCAACTCAAGGTCGGACGCAACCCGTCTGGCAGCCAGCGCTATTTGTGCTTCTTCTGCCAGCGCAAATACACACCCCAGCCCAAGTCCCAGGGCTATGATGCGGCTCTCCGCCGCCAGGCGATCCGGTTCTATGTGGACGGGATGAACCTGCGGCGCATCGCGCGCCACCTGGGCGTGGTGCACCAGACGGTAGCCAACTGGGTGGCGGCCTACGCCGCCACGCTCCCCAGCGCGCCGCCTCTTCCACCCTTCGATCCGCAGCATCCCTTGCTCCCAGTCGTGGAGTTGGACGAGTTGTACACCTTCGAGGAGCAAAAAAACAGCGGGTTTACCTCATCACGCAAGTAGACCGCGCCTCTCGCTGCGTCATCGCCTATGATGTGGCCTATGATCGCGAGCCGCAGCGGCTGCAAGCGCTGCTCAACACCGCGCCCTCGGCCCGCCAGTACTATTCCGACCAGCTGGCCGCCTATACCAACCTCGTGTACTACCCCGGCCAGCATGAGGCGTTGCCCAACAAGAGCCAGACCTACGCGGTCGAAGGTGACAATGCGGAGTTCCGTCATTACCTGGCTCGGCTCGTCCGCCGTTCGCGCTGCTTCACCCGCTCGGTGCAGGCGCTACGCGACGCGGTCAAGCTCTTCGTTTACGCCTGGAGCCGCCGTCAACTCTATCGCCGGACGCATCCCAAGTATCCAGCACATGTCTTCCAGTTCGCCTACTCATGACTATAGCCACTCCCGTTTCGAACTTACCACAAGTTGTTGCCGGAGAACTGTGCTCTATCTGCATGAAATGATGGTTAACCGTACAAATAGGTTCAACGCGTCAACGCGCGTCACTCCTCCGCCGCGTCGGGCCCCTCCTCCGCGAGATCAGCGGCCGCCTCGTCGGGGTCTTCGTCCTCGGCCATCGCCAGCGGGGGCAGTTCTGGGGTCGCCATCGCCGGGATCGCGCGGCTCATGGCGACGCTCCCGCGCAGCATCATACGCCAGGCCTCGCTCAGTCGCGGGCGCAGCGCCTCCAGCCGCGCGCGGATACGCTCCCGGTCTTGCTGGCGATGGCCGCGCGCATCGGGGTCGTCGGGCCGCCAGAGGTCGCGCGCGTCGAGCGTCTGGGCCAGCGCGCCCTGCGTCTGTTGCAGCAGATCAATGGTCTGGTTCAGCGTCACCAGCAGGTCGCCCTCCGCCAGCTCGATGCGCTGGAGCAGGCCACTCAGTGTCGCGCCACGCGCCCAGTTCAGCGCGACGCTGTGGAAGGCGTCCACGATGCCCGGACTCATCTCCAGCCCATAGTCATCCTCGAAGTCCTGGACCACACGCTGGGCGAGTTGCGCCGTGCGCCGCGCCTGCTTGACCCGTGGCGGCATGATGGCGGTGTTGCGCAGCGAACGATCGCTGTCGAAGGTGTACCAGCTCATCACCTCGGCTAGCTCCGCCGGACTTAGCTCGTCCAGCGCGCCCTTGAAGATCAGTTCGCAGATCATCATCCCCGCCGGATGGAAGATCGCCCGCAGCATGCGCCCGCGCACGCTCAGTGTGTCATCCGCGCTGATGTAGTCCAGCACCCGCAGCACATAGATTGTGGCGTCCAGCTCGGCCAGCGCCGCCCTGCTCAATCCGCTGGCGCGCCGCGCCTCCGCGCCCGGCCCCACACGCTCGTAGGCCGCGCGCGCCGCCTCGCTGCGCCGTGGTCGCCGCCCCGCCGTCACCACCACCCGCCGCCACTGGAACTCGCGCAGGCTGGCCGCCACCGCCCGTTGCAGACGCGCCTGATCGCCCGGCCGCCACAGATTCAGCACGGTGTTATAGCGCACGGTGAAGGCGCTTGTCACTGGCAGCAGTGGCGCTGTCAACGCGCTGAAGGCTGGCTCGAAAGCGTCCCACGGCGAATAGGGGATCACGGCGGCGCCGCGCGCGTCGATCCCACGCCGTCCCGCGCGTCCGGTGAGTTGTTGGTACTCATTCGGCGTCATAAGACGCATCTGTGTGCCGTCGAACTTGCTCAGGCTGCCCAGCACGACGCTGCGGGCGGGCATATTCACACCCAGCGCCAGCGTGTCGGTAGCGAAGACCGCCTTCAGGTCGCCACGCTGGAAGAGCGTCTCGACCATTACCTTCAGCCCCGGCAGCAGCCCGGCGTGGTGGAAGCCCAGCCCGCGCGGCAGCAGCAGCGCCAGCCGCCGCACCTGGTCGAGGCGCTGGTCCTCGGCGGGCAACGCGCGCACCCACTCGCGCACCTCACGACTCAGCCGCTCGCGCTGGTCGGGCGTGGTGAAGAGGTGGTTCCCGGCGCTCTCCGCCGCCTGCTCCACCGCGCGCCGCCCCGGCAGAAAATAGAGCGTGGGCAGTAGCTCCGCCTCGCGTAGCGCCGCCAGCACCTCGCCTGGCTCTGGTGTGGGGTGCTCTGGCGGCGCCTCTTCCGCGCTGGCGGGCGGCGTGGCTCCCGGCGCGGCTCCCGGCGCGCGGCTCTCGCCATCGAAGGTGTAGCGCCGCCCGCGCTGGAGCAACCGCGCCAGCTTCGTCTCGCCGCCGACGCCAGGAAAGCGCTCGACCCGCCGGCCCTCGGCGTTCTGCGCCAGCCGCAGCCGTCCATCCAGGAAGTAGAAGTGCTCCAGTGGCACCGAGCGCTCGGTGTGGTAGACCAGGCCCATCGCTCCGTGTACCTGCTCGATCCACTGGCGCAACTCATCGGCGTTGCTGACCGTAGCGGAGAGACCGACGAAGATGACATGCGGCGGTGAGTGGATGATCGCTTCCTCCCAGACCGGCCCACGCTCAGGGTCGTTGAGGTAGTGCAGTTCGTCGAAGACGACGCAGCCGACGCTGGACAGCTCCTCGTCCAGGCGGGCGCGGCGGGCCATCTCGGCCACATCGGAGGGCGCGAGCGGCTCCTCCGGCTCCTCAGCCCGCGTGTCGTGGCGGGCGTCCAGGTCAGCCAGCAGCGCCCGCGCCTCGGCCTGGGGGCTGACATGCGCGGCGCGCAGGCCCTCCAGCAGCATGTTGCGGTAGATCTCGGTGGTCATGACGACGATCCGCGCGCTGGGATTCTCTACGATGTCGCCCGTCAGCAGGCCCACCTCGTCGGCCCCGTAGCGCGCGCGCAGGTCGCGGAACTTCTGGTTCGAGAGCGCCTTGATCGGGGCGGTGTAGATGGCGCGCTTCCCCTCGCGCCGCGCCAGCCAGATGGCGACCTCGGCCACCAGGGTTTTTCCGGTGCCAGTGGGCGCCGCGACCAGCACCGAGCGCCCCTCAGCCAGATGTTGCGCGGCTTCGAGCTGGAAGGGATCGAGCGGGTAGGGTTGCTCCGCCGCGAAGGCTTCCACCAGCGCTCGCGCATCGTCGTCCCAGGCCAGCGCCCACTCGCGTGCGGCGGGCGGCGGCGCGGCGCCCATCTCGCGGCGGCGACGGCGATGCTCGCTGTCGGTCGCGCTCAGGCGCGTCTCCAGTGGCGGACGGCGCGGCTGCTCGTCGCGGCGCTTGCCACCTCGCCCCGGCTTGCCCACGCCCCCCCGCCCCGGTCCGCCCGGACGCCGCGCCGGATACCGGGGAAACTTGTCCTTGTCCTTGCCGCTCATCTGCTCCTCATCCTGTCGCGACGCCCGGCGCGATCATCCATACCCCACGCGGGGCCACGCGCGCCAGCGCCGGTGTGCGCCCACGCAACTCGCCATCCAGCGTCAGGTCCACCGGCTCGGCGGTCGTGATCTCCGCCGACCGTGCGCGGTACCAGCGCGCCCCTGGCAGCGCCACCCCCGCCGGATACCACGCCGCCTGCGCGCCGCCATCCGCCACGCCGTCGGGCGCCCCGCCGAGCAGCCGCGCCGCTCCAGCCAGCGCGTCCAGCGCCGCCACCAGCGCCGCTCCGGCCCCCGCTGGCTCCGGCGCCTCCACCACGATCAGGTCCAGCAGGTGGTCATCATGGTGGATGCCCGCCAGGCGCAGCCCCAGCCGCCCGCCGATGACCGGCAGGTTGACCGCCATCAGCAGGGTAGTCGCCGTCTCCACCACCACGCTGTTCCCCTCTGGCTGCCCCGGCATGCCCCGGAAACGCAGTGTCACCGGGACCGCGCGCAGATACTCCAGCGATTCAACCGCTGAGATGATATACGTCAGCTTACCCCAAATCTGTCGCCGCGCCACATTCGTCGCCCGCCGCGCGAACTCGACATTGAGGCCGAGCGTCATCGCGTGCAGGAAATAGTCGCCGCTGGCGTTTCCATCGCCGGGCAGCGGGACGACCTCGCCAGCGTCGAGCCAGCGTAGCGCGCCGTTCGCGATGACCCGCGCGGCGGCAGCGGGCGCCATGGGGATGCGGAAGGCGCGGGCGATGTCGTTGGCGGTGCCGAGCGGCAGGACGCCCAGCGGCAGATCGGCCTCGGCGGCGTGCCGCGCGACGGCCCCGACCGTGCCATCGCCGCCCGCCGCGACCACCGCGACGCAGCCCGCCGCGCGCCAGGCCCGCCCCAGCGCCCCGGCGCCATCGAGGTCGGCGACGGGCAGCGCCAGCCCCACGGAGACGCCCACCGCCTCCAGCAGCGCCTGCGGACGAGCGCCCCGCGCCGAGCCAGCGTGCGCGCTATAGACCAGCGCCACCGGCCCGCGCGGGGCGGGCATCCTGTCAGTGGAGGCGTCCGTCTCCGCCTGCGTCATGGCGTCGCTCACCGCCTGATGACGCGCAGCAGCAGGACGCTCAGCTCGAAGAGACCTGTCAGCGCCACGCCGATGATGATCGGGCTGATCGGGTCGGCTCCGGGCGTGATGAAGCAGGAGAGGACCCAGAGGCCAAAGAGGATATAGATTCGCTTGGCGCGCAGCATGCGGCTGTTGATGACCCCCAGGACGCCCAGGAAGGTCAACACCAGTGGCAACTCGAAGACCACGCCGAACGCCAGCAGGAAGTAGGTGACGAAGGTGAGGTAGGCGTCGGCGGAGATCAGCGGGATGAAGCGGTTGGTCCCGAAGTTCAGCAGCCAGTCAATCGGGTAGCGCAGGACGAGGAAGCCGACCGCCAGGCCGATGGCGAAGAGGCCCACGCCCAGCAGCGTGAAGGGCACGGCGTACTTGCGCTCCCGGCGTGTCATCGCCGGGGAGAGGAACGCCCACACCTGATAGAGCGTGATAGGGGTCGCCAGCGCCAGGCCGACGCCGATGGAGACTTTCAGCGCGACCATGAAGGGACCAGTCGGGTCAGAGATGACGAGCTTGCCCTGCTGCATGATGTTCGTGCTGTTGGCGAGCCGGGGCATCGGCGAGAGCAGGAAGCCGAGGATGGGGTCCCAGAAGATGAAGGCGACCACGCTGCACACGACGACCGCGACCAGCGAGATGAGCAACCGGCGGCGCAACTCTTCGAGGTGCTCCACCAGCGTCATGACGGCGAGTTCTTCTTCTGGCTCGCCATCCGTCCCGACCATCGCGGGCTGGGGCCGAACCGGGTCTGTCGCTACCATCTCGCGCTCCCTCTCGCGCTCCCTGGCTGTCGCCTAGTGGATGGCGTCCTCTTCCACGCGCGGAGCCTCATCCACGGTGGGCGCCGACTCGGCGGCGGGCGCGGCGGGCAACTGGGCAGCCGTCTGCGTGGCGCTGGGCGGCGCTACGGGCGGCGCGGGATTCGTCGCCTCGCGCATCGATTTCTGGAATTCGCGGATCGTCTTGCCAATCGCGGACCCCATCTCTGGCAGGCGCTTCGGCCCGAAGACCAGCAAACCCAGCGCGACGATGATGGCCAGGTCCCACCAATGTAGTGGCATAGTATCGCTCCATTTCCGGGGTCCCGTTTTCGTGGGAGCGGCGCGCTACTCGGCTCCGCCCACTGCGCGTGGCCGCTCGCCCGTCCCTGGAGGCGCCCACGCGGAAAAAGACCTTGCACATGATTATACGTCTGGCGAGGGCAGGATGACAGCGCCTGTGCCAATTTTCTTGGCGCCCGCTCAGTGAGTGAGGAGCCGATGCGCAATATAACGAATCCCCCTCTCCTTGCGGGAGAGGGGGACCCCGCGAGCGAGCGGGGCTAGGGTCAGGGGGTGAGGTCGCGGACTAGCTGAGGCCGACAGCCCTCTTCTCGCGCGTCTGCTCCTGCGCCATAATGACATCCTGGCGGGTGGGGCCAAAGAGGCCGAACATGAAGGCGCCAATCGCGGGCAGCAGGACGATCAGTGCGAACCAGCCCCAGGTCTTCGTGCGCCAACCGGCGACCAGGCCAATGACCCAGGCGAAGATGCCCAGCACACCGGAGAGCGAGTAGAGCTGGAAGCCCAGCGCGGTGATATAGCCCGCCGCCGAGCCAGTGGTCGTGCCGATGGCGCCACCAACCAGCGTGCCGCCGATGACCAGCGCGAGCAGGCCCCAGCCGCCATAGAAGGCCGCAATGCCGCGATCCAGCGGCTGGCTGCCGCCGCCGAGCGTGACATAGCCCAGCGTCAGGAAGGCGAGCGAGAGGAATCCGAGCTGGGTGACGCCCAGCGGCCCTTCGGTCCCTTCGGCGGTCAGCGCGTAGGCTGAAATCGCGATGGTGACCACCAGCGCGATACCCAGCAGCGCCAGCCAGCGCATCTGACGAGCGCGAATCGCGATCAGCGCCGCGTAGATCCAGCCAATCAGCGCGATACCCGCTCCGATCATGGAGATGGTCTGTGGCACGGATCCCTGAATAATGCCGGAGAGAAAGATGGCCAGGATTGCCAGCGTCTCAATCAGCCGGACATGTCCCCTGGGCTTCGCCGTTACTACTGCGCTATCCATAATTCTCTGATTAGCTCCTGCATTCTGCGAACCAGGCGGCCAGCGCGGATGCGGCGCCCGTCCCGCCGAGTATACGCTATCACTCCCTGTGTGACAACAGGCGATGGACTCTTGCGCCGCAAAGCCTGCGCCCGGTGGCGATCAGCGGCTGTCGGCGAGCTGGCGCACGTGGTCGCCCTCGTGCTCGGCCTCGATCTCGACCAGCGCGCGGAGGGTAAGCCGCCCGCGCTCCTCGTGGCGCCCGACGCGCTGCCACGCCTCCGGGCGCAGGCCGCGCAGCAGAGCCACATTCGCCTCGCTGATGAGCCGGAACTCCCGCGCCAGGGTCGCCGCCGGGACGTAGCGATAGGCCGCCAGCCGGACGAAGGTATCCTGGTCGTAGACAGGCAGCGCTGGCTCATCTTCGTAGGCCACCAGCCGCATGCGTCCGCCCCAGTAGCGCGCGGCGTCGCAGAGATGCCCCACCAGCTCGCTGGTCGTCCACTCGCCCTCGCCCGTGGTCACGCCGGGCTGCGGCGCTGGCTCCGGGCGGGTATTGGCCGCCAGCGCCGCGTCGAGGCGGTCGGGCGCGCTTGCCAGTAGCGCTATCAGATCGTCGTTCGTGAGATCGGCCATCTGTCGCTCCTCGCTGCAAGATCAGACGCCGCGCGCCACCGTTTATTTACGGCGTCCGTCGTGGCCCTCTCGCAGTGTACAATGCCGGAGCGGGGCGCGTCGCGTTTTGGGCGCGCCGCAGGGATCGTGTGGCCGAAGGAGAGAGAGCATGCCAGCAGCGCGCGATGACATCGCTGAGGATGTGGAGCGCCGCCGTGACGCCCTGGTCGAGCTGCGCCGCTACTTCCACCAGCGGCCCGAACTGTCGTTCGAGGAGGCCGAGACGGCGCGCGAGATCGCCGAGCGGCTGCGGGCGCTGGGGCTGGAGCCGCGCGAGGGCGTCGGCGGGCATGGCGTGGTGGCGCTGGTGCGCGGGCTGGCCCCCAGCGAGCGTCCCGCGCGCACCCTGCTGATCCGCGCCGACATCGACGCCCTGCCCATCGAGGAGGCCGCCGACGAAGAGGCGCGCCCGTGGCGCTCGCGCAACCCCGGCGTGATGCATGCCTGCGGCCACGATGGCCATACCGCCATCGCCCTGACCCTCGCCGAGTTGCTGGTAGCGCGGCGCGAGTCGTTCCACGGGAACGCGCTGCTGGTCTTTCAGCCCGCGGAGGAGCGCATTGGCGGGGCGCTGGCGATGCTCGCGGACGGCGTGGCCCATCATCCCAGGGTGGACGCCACCATCGGCCTGCACCTCTGGACGCCGGTGCCGGTGGGGCAGGTCTCGGCGCAGGCGGGGGCCGTCTTTTCCAGCGCTGATGAGATCGCGCTGCGCATCTATGGGCGCGGCGGGCATGGCGCGATGCCCCACCTGGCTGTGGACCCCATCGTGGTCGCGGCGGAGATCATCACGGCGCTGCAAACACTGGTCTCGCGCGAGGTCTCGCCCTTCAATCCGGCGGTCGTCACCTTCGGCGCAATCCACGGCGGCGGGGCCTTCAACGTGATTGCGGACGTGGTGGAGCTGAACGGCACGCTGCGGGCCTACGCGGCGGAGGATCGCGAGCTGCTGCGGCGGCGCATTGGCGAGGT
>DASVWQ010000225.1:0-3240 GCA_036393135.1 Ktedonobacterales bacterium | reverse complement strand
GCCGAGAAGTGGCTCAAGGATCGCAAAGGCCGCACGCTCACCTACGCCGACATCGAGCACTACCAGCGCACCATCGCCGCCCTCGCCGAGACGATGACGCTGATGGAGCGGGTGGACGAGGCCATCGAGGAGCGCGGCGGCTGGCCGCTGGGGTGAGACGACGCCTCCGCCTCGTCCATACCTGTGTGACGAAGCGCAGAGCCGATGCTCCAGCTTATCGCGCTGGTCGATCTGGGCGATGTCGGCTTCGAGCGCGGCGATGTACTTCTGTGCGGCATAGTGGCATTCGCGGGTGGAGGTCGGCGTGGGTAGGGGAGGCGTTGGGAGCGAAGGCATACCCTGACGCTGTGAGATGAATGTGAACCGCCACGATCGCGGTGTGTGATCGCCGTGATACACACGCCCTAGGATTGATCGTGGGGGAGTAGGGCGCCCAACGGAGAGCGTTCCAGTTGTCCCCCACGATGCGATAAGGAAGTACGGTTATGTTGAGCTATTGGCTCGCCGCGCCACTCTCGTTCTGGTGGCCACTGGCGTTCGCAGTCGGGTTCGCCCTCATCGCGGTGATCGCGGTTGGCGCGACGATGGCGCGGAGTGCGGAGGAACCCCAAGCGGGTACGATCGCGACGTTGTATGGCGTAGGCTTTGGGTTGGCCGCGGTAAGCGAGTTCATGATGTTCCTGGATCTCGCATTCGGGTTGTCACTCGCAGCGGCCTTCACGATGTCGGCGGGCGTCGTGACGTTCTTCGCCGTCGCGGCGATCGTCATCGCGGCATTCGCGGTGGCCATCGCGGCGCTGATGCAGATCAGCGAGGAAGGCTCGTATCGGGCCTCGCATCGATTGGCTCAGTAATGAGCGTGATGCTATTCGCCAGTGGGGGATCGACCTGGAACGGGTCGATCCCCCACTGTATGCCGGGCCACTGGCCGCCGTGCCGCCCGCCACTGCTGGGCGGCAGCGGCGCCTATCGCGCTCCACGCCTCCTCCGTCAATTCGCCTCGTCCAGCCATCGTGTCCTCCCGTTCTGTACTTGCGCCAGCACGAAGGGAACACATCTCGATTGATTTGTCAGGCAGACCTTAGCGCTGGGCAGACGCCGCGCGCCGTTTCTGCGCGGCGCGCTGGCTTGTCTGGGGCGCCTGTTGGGCCTCTGTGGGCGAATCCTCCGGCTGGGATGCGGCGCCGTCACTCGCAGTCAGGTCAGCGCTGCTCGTGGGCTCGGCTATCGTCTCCGCGCGGCCAGCGATCTCCAGCAGCTCCTCCTCGGTGACGACTTCGCGGTCGAGCAGGGCCTGAGCGATTTGCTCCAGTTGATCGCGATAGCGCTGGAGCAGCCGCTGCGCGGCGGCGTAGCGCTCGCTGATGATCCGCTGGATCTCTTCATCCACCAGCGCGGCCGTGCGCTCCGAGATCGCGGCTTCTTGCCCTGCGCTCGCGCTCCCATCGCGGCCCAGGAACACTTCCCGCTCACCGGCGAGGAAGACTGCCCCGACGCGCTCACTCATGCCCCAGCGTGTCACCATCTCGCGCGCAATCATCGTCGCTCGTTGCAGGTCATTCTCCGCGCCAGTTGTGACGTCCTCGAGTACCAGTTGCTCGGCCACGCGCCCGCCGAGCATGGTCGCCAGGAGCACAAGCAGATACTGATGCGAGTAGCTGTGCCGCTCGTCGGCGGGGGCCATGCGCGTGACCCCGAGTGTCTGCCCGCGCGGTACAATCGTCACCTTACGCACGGGATCGGCCCCAGGTGTATGCAGGGCGACGAGCGCATGGCCAGCTTCGTGATAAGCGGTCACCCGCCGCTCTTCAGGGGTGAGGACGAGCGGGCGCAGCGCTCCCATCAGGATCCGGTCCAGCGCCTCATCGAAGCAGGCCTGCGTCACCTGGTTGCCATTCTTGCGCGCCGCCGCCAACGCGGCCTCGTTGACCAGATTCGCCAGGTCGGCGCCGACCATGCCAGGCGTCGAGCGCGCAATCGCGCCAAGATCCACATCGGAGGCGATTGGCACGCCACGCGTATGCACGCGCAGGATAGCCTCGCGGCCGACGCGATCTGGACGGTTCACGACCACCTGCCGATCGAAACGGCCGGGGCGTAGCAGCGCGGCGTCGAGCACGTCCGGGCGGTTCGTGGAGCCCAGCACGATGACGGCCTGGCGAGGGTCGAAGCCATCCATCTCCACCAGGATCTGGTTGAGCGTCTGTTCACGCTCTTCGCTGGAAGCGCCAATGCCGCCACGCTGCCGCCCAATCGCGTCAAGCTCATCTATGTAGATGATGCATGGCGAAGCCTGCTTGGCGCGCTCGAAGAGGTCGCGCACGCGGCTCGCGCCGACACCGACGAGCATCTCGACGAATTCGGAGGCCGACATCGCGAAGAACGGCACGCCCGCCTCGCCCGCGACCGCACGGGCGAGCAGCGTCTTGCCCGTGCCTGGCGGGCCAACCAGGAGCACGCCTTTCGGGAGTTTACCGCCCAGATGCGTATAGCGATCGGGCTGTTTCAGGAAATCTACGACTTCCACCAATTCGGCCTTGACCTCATCCGCTCCCGCCACATCGGCGAACGTCACCCCCGTGGTTCCGCCGATCTGCAGCCGTGCGCGACTGCGGCCGAAGCTGAAAATCCCACCCTGGGGACTGGCGCGCCGCATTAGCGCCCAGCGGCCCAGCAGCACGAGGAGGATCAGCGGCCCTACGAGGCCGAGGATGGTCAAAATCACGCTCCCGGTGTTGGCTGGCTGAACGTCCACGGTGACATCATGCTGGCTGAGCAGCGTGAGCAGCTCAGGGTCGCCGAATGCTGGCAGGGTGGTCGAGAAGTCGGTAATACTTCGCTGACCGTTAGTCGAGGGAACGGGCGTCTTGAAGACGCCAG
Source organism: Ktedonobacterales bacterium (assembly GCA_036393135.1). Lineage (GTDB taxonomy): Bacteria > Chloroflexota > Ktedonobacteria > Ktedonobacterales > JADMIN01 > JAKAIY01. The sequence continues at coordinate 360 of DASVWQ010000225.1, read as the reverse complement.
TGATGTCATAGCCCGTAATGGTCACAGAGCGGACGTTGTTCGCATTGACCTGACGCACGAAGGTCGAGTAGACGACACGCTGGTTCGCTTGCTGGATAGAGCCCAGCACGCCGGAGACGAGTCCTCCGGTGAGCACGAGCGCGACCAGCAGCCACAGCACGGGGCTTTGCCACCAGGGGCGCCGGGATGGCGCGCCACTGTTGTCCGGAACTGGTCGCGTGCGAATGCGTGGATTGAGCATAGTGACGCCCTCCCACTGTAGTTTTGATGCTCTGCGCATTACTACAGGGCTACATGGACATCACAAAGCGGGCAAGAAGTTGCGACCAGGTTTCCCATTTCGCTCACAAAGGTTGTGAG
>DASVWQ010000224.1:0-2155 GCA_036393135.1 Ktedonobacterales bacterium | reverse complement strand
CTCGGCGTAGCTTCGACCATAGGTCGGGCCAGCCTCCCACAGCCGCGCGCCGTCCATGTGGGCCGCGGCGCCGTGCTCGTGGGCCCATGCCGTCTGCTCGACCAGCGCATCCCAGGTCGGAAGCTGGCCGCCAATCTCGCGCTGGGGCAACTCCAGCAGCAGCGCGGCGAGCGGCTCCGGGCGGGCGCGCAGGTCGGCCAGCGTGATGAGGCGGTCGGGGTCGCCGACGAGCGCGCCATGCAGCCCGTGGAGCAGCGCGTAGCCCTTCTGCTCGTGCAACTCCAGGTGGCAGGTGGGGTGGAACGCGACGCTGCGCCGCCCGCTACGGTCGCTCCAGATGCGCAGGGCGATCTGCTGGGCCATTGTGCCGCTGGGCATGAAGACGGCGGCCTCCTTGCCGAGCAGCGACGCGATCTCGCGCTCGAAGTCTTCGATCAGCGCGCCAGAGCCGTAAGAGTCGGGTAGCTCATCCGCGCCCACGCTCTCGGCCAGCGCCAGCAATTCGCGTCGCATGTCTGGCGCGGAATGGCCAAAGAGCCGCCGCTCGCAGCGCAGGAATACGCGCCGCCGCTGCGCCGCCGCATCGGAATCTGTGGGAGCTGTCGCCAGTTTGCGCGATGCGCGGGTACGCTGGGTTGTCATCATCCACCTGCTGTTCAATAGGCGTGCGCGTCGGCCTGGTCGCGCCGCTGGTGTGGCGCGTCTCCAGTATACGCGCGGGCGGGGCTGGTTCGCCCGCTTGTGGCGCCGCGAGGCGCCGATACATGCTCTTGCCGCCTACCTGTATACTGAAAGTGTGCGCGGCGCACTCTGAGGCGACTGGGTTGACGTGATATATGAAGGAAGAGAGCGAGTATGCTGACCTGCCCCCGCTGTGGATGGATTGTGGCCGACGCGCATGCGCAGGTCTGCCCGAATTGTGGACTGGCGCTCCGGGAAGCCTCAGCCGCTGATCAGGAGGGCGCGCCACCACCACCCTACGTCGCGCCACCCAGCGCGCCGACGCCGCCGACCTATGGCGCGCCGCCAGCCTATGGTGCGCCGCCGAGCATGCCCATGCCACCATACGGCGCGCCGCCAACCTATGGCGCGCCACCGAGCATGCCCATGCCGCCATGCGGCGCGCCACCAACTTATGGCGCGCCACCGAGCATGCCTGTTCCTCCGCCAACTTATGGCGCGCCACCGAGCATGCCAGCGCCCGGTGGCCCGACCTATGGGACTGGCTATGGCGCGCCCGGCGGCTATCCTGGCGCTTATGCTCCAGGGCAGGGCTGGCGGCCATCAGCGCAGCCTGAGCCGCCACCGTGGGGGCGCATCATTGGGGCGATCTTCGGCGGCCTGATCGTGGTCGCCATCGTGGTCAGCGTGATCTACAACGTGACCCGGCCACCCGCGCCACCGGTCAAGTTCACCAGCGCCCAGAAGACCCAGACGGCGGTGGTGGCCTCGACAATCCTCGCCGACCCGCTGACCTCAAACGTGAACGGCTGGTCCGACGACAGCCATTGTTACTTCGATACAAATGGCTACCACATCCGCAACGCCTGGATGTGCTACGCGCCTATCGGCTCACAGGTGGATGGCACGGAGTCGGTGACGGCCAAAGAGATCGCTGGGCCTGTGAATCATGGCTATGGTCTGGTCTTCCGGCGAGTTAGCAAAGGAAACTATTATCAGTTCATGATCACCTCCAGTGGTGACTACGCGGTCTTCAAGATCCAGAATGACACACTCAGCGATCTGGTCCCCTACACCCCAAGCAGCGCGATTGACGTGGGACTGAATGCGGTGAATACGCTCTCGGTGACGATGAGCGGTCCAGTCTTCGACTGCTATGTCAATGGCGTCAAGGTCACAGAGACGCACGACTCCGCCTTTCCGCAGGGCTTGTGGGGTCTGGGTGTGTATTCCACGGATAACGTCGTGTTTACCGACTATCTGGCGCGGCGCTAGGTCGCGTCGCGATGTCCTGCGCTTTTGGAAGCGCACACGAGCCGCCAGCCCGTCATCGGATGGAGTGGCGGCTCGCTACGCGCTGAATGCGACTATGCGCTACGAGAGGTAGGCGTTGCTGTAGGACTTCGTGACGTCCACCTGGCCGCCTAGCTGTCCTACTTGCGCCAGGAAGCTCGCCATCGACTGCCAGGCCGCC
>DASVWQ010000223.1:0-4250 GCA_036393135.1 Ktedonobacterales bacterium | reverse complement strand
TTCGGCAACCCCCACTCGACCAACCTGACCTCGATGGCGATGACACGCCTGGTCGAGCAGGCGCGCGAGTACGTGTTGCAGTACTTCAACGCCTCGCCAGACGAGTACATCGTGATCTTCACGCCCAACGCGACCGGCGCGCTCAAGCTCGTCGGCGAGTCTTATCCGTTTGGCGAGGGTGATACCTATCTACTGACCTTCGACAACCACAACTCGGTCAATGGCATTCGGGAGTTCGCGCGCTCACGCCAGGCGACCGTGCGCTATGTGCCCGTCGCGGCGCCCGACCTGCGCATCGACGCGGAAGCGCTGGCGGCCGGGCTGGACGCGGGCCGCGCGGGCGGCAATAACCTGTTCGCCTTCCCGGCCCAATCCAACTTCACTGGCGTCCAGCATCCCCTGGAGTGGATCGCGCAGGCGCAGGCCAAGGGCTGGGATGTCCTGCTGGACGCGGCGGCCTTCGCGCCGACCAACCGCCTCGATCTCAGCCAGTGGCGCCCGGATTTCGTCTCGATGTCGTTCTACAAGATCTTCGGCTATCCCACAGGGTCGGGCTGCCTGATCGCGCGCAAGTCCGCCGTGCGCAAGCTCCGCCGCCCGTGGTATTCTGGCGGCACGATCACGTTCTCCTCCGTGCTGGCCCTGGACCACTACCTCACTCCCGGCCCAGCCAGCTTCGAGGATGGCACAGTCAACTACCTGAACCTGCCCGCCGTGGAGATTGGCTTGCGGCACATCGAATCGATCGGCATCGACATGATTCATACGCGGGTGGCATGCCTGACAGGTTGGCTGCTGGATGAACTGGCGAGCATGCGCCACAGCAACGGCGCGCTGCTGATCCGCCTCTACGGTCCGCCGGACACGCAGATGCGCGGCGGAACGATTGAGGTCAATTTCTTCGATCCCGATGGCAGGCTGATCGACAGCAACACCGTCGAGCGGATCGCGAACGGCGCGCGCATCTCGCTGCGCGCTGGCTGCCACTGCAATCCGGGGGCGCGGGAGATTGCGCTGGGCTTCTCGGAAGAGGATATGAAAACCTGCTTCATCGGCAAGGACGATGAGTCCTTTGAGCAATTCCTGCATGTGATCGACGGCAAGACGACCGGCGCGTTGCGGGCCTCGCTGGGCCTCGCCACGACCTTCACGGATGTCTACACCTTCGCGCAGTTTGTCCGGACGTTCATCGATCAGCCAGCGGCGCACACCCCGCAGGCGACCGCGCAGGCGCTTGACGCATCCGTCGCGGCGCCCTTACCAGAGTCGCCGAGCCAGCCTGCAAGCCAGACCAGAGGCATGTCCGGCTTCCGCCATCTCACCATGCGGCTGCTCCGTCGCGCCTGAAAATCCTCCGCGCACACTAGCGTCAGGGTGAGCAAGGGTGCGAGCGAAGAGAAGAATGGCAAGCGCGAAACACATGCGCAATCTGTCGAACCTGGGTATGCAGGTCATCGTGGCAATGTCCACAGGAGCAGGGCTGGTGGCGCTGGCCAGCGGCGTCAGCCAATTGCTGCCGCCCAGTGGCCTGCCCGATACGCTGGGCGGTTGGCCGCTGCTGGCAGCGTCGGCGGCGCTGCTCTGCGGCATCTGCGCGCTGGCTATGAGTCTCGCACTGCGCTGGCATGCTTGGTACGCCCTGCGGCTGACCATCGCAGGGCTAACGATCTGTGCGCTCGCCTGGGGCATTTGCCTCGCCACCGCGTCCTCGTCGACTGAATGGACACGCACATTGGCGGGCTGGCCTTGGTTGGCCGTGGCGCGCCCAACGGTGGCGGCGGTCGGCAGCGCAGTGATCGCCTGGCTGCTGCTCTTCGCCGCGCTGGCAGGCGTGCTGGCTGGTCGGCCCCACCAGATGACCGCCACTCGTCGCGCATTGACGCCGCTCTGGCTCGCGCCGCTCTGGGGCGCGGGCGTGGGCACGGTCTATGGGCTGCTCTATGCCTTCGTGTTCTACAGTCCACCCTGTCCGCCTGGCGCCCACTGCTATGGTCTCGATACAGCCCCCTGGGATGGCCTGCGCGCAGGATTGGCGCTGGGCGTGGGCGCTGGCCTGATCGTCGGGCTGTCGCTGGCGCTCTCGCTGCGGCTGGCGCTGCGCCTGGATCCCGACGCTATGCGTCTGCATGCCCATCAATTACAGGCGTAGCTCACCCAGCGCGCCGACAATGCGCGGCGCCCAGGCGCGAACGGCTCCGCGCGTCTGCGCAGAGATCGCTCCCAGGAGTGGCAGCGCGAGATAGACGCCGACCGCCAGCGCATAGGCGCCAAACGCGACGTTTCCGGGGCGCAGCGCCTCGACCTGCGCGAAGCGCGGCCCCGGCCCGTACAAGTAGAGGTTGACCATAGGGCGCCAGAGTGGGCTGTAGTCGGGCGTGAAGTGGCAGTAGGCTTCGAGCTGGTAGTGGTTGGCGGTGCAGATGCCCAGGCCCGCCTGATTGAAGACGACGCTATTGATGCCCACCCAGACCGAGAGCGCCAGGACCAGTAGCGCCAGCAGATTGACGGAGAGGCGCGCCGAGGGGCGCTGCGTCCAGAGAGCCAGCGCGAACGACGCGGGGATGCAGGCAAAGAGGAAGAAGCGCGGCCCCCAGAACCAGCCGCCATACCACGCCCACCACTTCGCGTAGACCAGCGCAAGTCCGGCGACGAACCAGAGCCACAGGCTGTACATGGTCCAAATGGAGCCGCCCGCGCCAAATAGTTCGGCGATGCGGCGGCGGACAGGCAGGAAGAGGCCCGGCGTGAAGAAGAGCAGCCCCTTGCCAAATGAGAGGAAGATGGCGAGCAGTCCCAGCAGCAGCGGATAGCTGAAGCCCGGTATCCCGGCGAAGGGCATCAGCGTGTGGCCGCCTGAATCCTGGAGATAGCCGTCATTGAGCGCGCCGCCACGCCGCAGCCATGACTCGCCCAGGGCCAGCGCGACCGCCGCGACGACCGCCAGCCCATAGCGCAGCCTGCGCGTCCGCCAGATGTGGCGAGTGACCGCGAAGAGCAGTCCAGCAATGGCGGCGGGCGTGTTGGCGGCGCCGATGGCCAGCAGCGCCAGCCCGCCCGGCGCGCCCCGCCGACGCAGCGCGAGGACGGCCAGCCCCACCGCCGCCAGTATCGCCGTGAAGACTTCGCCGTAGAACTGCGTCAGGTGGTAGGGGAACATCGAGGCCAGCGTCAGCAGTAGCAGGAATGCGCGCAGCGTGCGCCCATCCACCAGCCCGCGCAGCAGCAGGTAGAGCGCGAGCAGCCCCAACGCAAAGACCAGCGTGTTGAAGCTCATCACCCAGGCGGCGGGCTGGCCAAACAGTCGGCCCAGAAACCAGAGCGGCGCGGCGAAGATGGGTCCGATCAGCGAATACTTCGTCGCGGCCAGGCCAGCGCCACTCAACAGGCGCGACAGCTCAGCATAGCGCGGCGCGCCATCGCCCGCGATGATGTGCGGCAGCAGGACGAAGTTCGCCAGCAGCCCGATGACGATGAGCGCGGTTTCGGCCATGCCGCGTGGGGTCCAGCGCCGCCAGGACTGCCTGTGAACAACCTGCCGCGCGCTGACGGGCGATAATGGGTCATCGGCTGGCTGGGCAGTGTTCTCGATCATGGGGTCGCTCGCACTCCTTGTGTGGTCGCGCGCCACATCTGGAGAACATCGTCATCCCGCTGGGAGCGCCTGTCGCTTCTATCCGTGGGTAGTACGCCGCAAGGCGTCATCCCGTCACTCCCAGCCGTCCAAGTGCGGCGCCACGCTCGTCTGCCCGCTCAGTCGCGCTCCGCCGGACAGTAGCGGAAGATCCACTCCTGCTCCAGCGCCAGCGCGCGGACATCCTGGCGTGGCGAGGCGTGTTTGCCGTGGCTGGCGCCGGGCATCCGCACGAAGTCCACTGGCGCCCGCCCCAGCCGCTTGAGCCAGGTATACAGCTCCTCGCTCTGGGCGATGGGGCAGCGATAATCGTTCTCGGCGGCAATGATGCGCGTGGGCGTCGTGACACAGGGCGCATAGGTCAGTGGCGAGCGCTCACGGTAGAACGCCTCGCGCTCCCACGGCCAGCCATAGTCGCCCTCCGCCCAGACGCTATCGATATCGCCTGTGCCGAAGCTGGTGAGCAGGCTCGTCACGCTGTTGATGGTGACGGCGGCGCGGAAGCGGTCGGTGTGGCCGATGATCCAGTTGGTCATGTAGCCGCCATAGCTGCCACCAAAAACCGCCAGCCGCGCGGGGTCCAGGTCGCCGCGCGCCAGCGCCGCATCCACCCCCGCCA
>DASVWQ010000222.1:0-3418 GCA_036393135.1 Ktedonobacterales bacterium | reverse complement strand
TCACCCCAGGCCGGGCCGCCGGGGTCGTCGTCATACGTATTGTTGGCGAGGAGAACGGCGTCGGGGCTGGCCGCGATGGTCGCGGAGAAGCGGTCGAACGCGGCTTCGGCGTAGGCGAGGCTGCCATTCCATGTGCGGTGGGCGTTGATAGTGATACTGGCCTGGGTCAGCGCATCGAAGTCCACCCCGCGCGGCGCCTGCTCGCCACGCGCGAAGTAGCCCAGCCGTTCGATGTTGTAGTCCATCCAGAAGCCGATGAGGGCGAGCAGGTCTTGCGCCGGGCGCTCGTGGTTGGCGCGGCTGGCGGCGAAGTCGCGGGTGGCGGCGCGACATTTGGCGAAGAGCGCGAGCAGGCGCTCGCGTGGCGCGGCTGGCGTAGACATACGGCAGACCATCCTTCCTGCGGCGGCGAGACGCTCTCACCCCTACGCACAAGGATAGCCGCCTGAGACTGACATCTTCTGTCAGGTTTCGCGCAGAGTATCAGAGCGTCGTGAGGATCTCCACGCCGTCCTCGGTGATGGCCAGCGAATGCTCGAACTGCGCTGAGCGTTTGCCATCAGCGGTGGAGATGGTCCAGCCGTCCTCGGCGCTGGTCTTCGTTTCCTTCACGCCCGCGTTGATCATCGGCTCGATAGTGAAGACCATGCCGGGGCGGATCAGCGCGCCGCTGCCCCGCGCGCCATAGTGCGGCACGAACGGCTCCTCCCACAGCTCGCGCCCGACGCCGTGGCCGCCGAGGTCGCGCACGACGGAGAAGCCCGCGCCCTCGGCGTAGGTCTGGATGGCGGCGCCAATGTCGCCGATGTGGTTGCCGGGCTGGGCCTGCGCGATGCCAATCTCCAGGCATTGGCGCGTCACGTCGAGCAGGCGCTGCGAGGCGTCATCCAGCTTGCCCACGGCGAAGGTGACGCACGAGTCGCCGATCCATCCCCGATAGCGGACGCCGATGTCGATGCCCACGAGATCGCCCTCCTGGAGCGTCTGGCGCGGGCTGGGGATGCCGTGGCAGACGACATCGTTGATCGCGACGCAGATGGTGGCGGGGAACGGCGGGCGCACGACCCGCCCGGAGCGGTCACGGACGGCGCCATAGCCCTTGTACATCGGCTGGGCGCCCTTGCTCCGGATGAAGGCCTCGGCGCGGGCGTCCAGCTCGGCGGTGGTGACGCCCGGCGCGATGTACGGGCGCAGCTCCTCGTAGGTCTCGGCGACGATGCGCCCGGCCTCACGCAGCCGCGCAATCTGCTCCGCCGTCTTGATGATGATCGCCATCGTGCGTCTCCACTTGTGAATGACCTGGCCCCTCACCCCTGGCTCCTCTCCCAGAGGGAGAGGGGAACCGGAAAGCCCCTCGCCCTCCGGGAGAGGGGTTGGGGTGAGGGAAAAGGCGCTAGCGGCTGGCGAGCGCCTGATTGACCAGTCCGGGGATGTCGAAGATGGTCTCGGCGACTGGCACATGCGCCGCCTGGAGCGCCTCGACCTTGCCCTGGGCTGTCCCCGACGAGCCGGAGACGATGGCGCCCGCGTGACCCATCCGCTTGCCTGGAGGCGCCGTGCGCCCGGAGATGAAGCCGATGACGGGCTTCCGCATCGTCGCGGCGTAGGCGGCGGCGTCCTCCTCATCGCTGCCGCCGATCTCACCGCACATCACCACGGCGTCGGTGGCGTCGTCGGCTTCGAAGAGACGCAGGCAGTCGATGAAGGTCGTGCCGATGATCGGGTCGCCGCCGATGCCGATGCACGACGACTGGCCGATGCCCGCGCCGGTCAGCAGCGAGACGACCTCATAGGTCAACGTGCCGGAGCGCGAGACGAAGCCGACGCGCCCTTCCTTGAAGATGTGGTAGGGCATAATGCCGACCTTGCCCGCGCCGGGCGTGGCCAGACCAGGACAGTTCGGCCCGATCAGGGTGGTGGGATGCTCTCTGAGGAAGGCCATCGCCCGCGCCATATCGAGGACGGGGATCATCTCGGTGATGGCGACTGTCAGGCCGATGCCTGCGTCGGCGGACTCCATGATGGCGTCGGCGGCTCCAGCGGGTGGGACGAAGATGCACGAGACATCGGCGCCGGTGGCCGCTTTGGCCTGGGCGACTGTATCGAAGACGGGCAGCCCGTTGGCGGTCTGGCCGCCCTTGCCCGGCGTGACGCCGCCGACAACGTTCGTACCCGCCTCGACCATGCGCTTCGCATGGTAGCTGCCCTCGGCGCCGGTGATGCCCTGGACGATGACGCGCGACTCTTTATTGAACAGGATGCTCACGGTTAGTTCCCTTTCGCCGCGATCTCGGCGACGATCTTCTGCGCGCCGTCGCGCATGTCGGCGCCCCACGTCAGCCCGGCGTCGGCCAGCAGCGCGCGGCCCTCCTCCTCGCCGGTGCCAGCCAGGCGCGCGACGATTGGCATGCCAGCGGGCAGCTCGGCCTGCGCCATGATGATGCCGCGCGCGACTTCTTCGCCGCGCGTGATGCCGCCGAAGATGTTGACGTAGATGCCCTTCACTTGCGGGTCGCGGGCCACGAAGAGCAGCGCCTTCTTCATCACCTCGGCCTTGGCGCCGCCGCCGATGTCGAGGAAGTTGGCGGGCTTGCCGCCCGCGCGGGCCACCATGTCGAGGGTGGTCATCACCAGGCCAGCGCCGTTGCCGACGATGCCGACATCGCCGTCCAGCTTGACGTAGGTGAGGCCCTCGGCGTGCGCCTCGAACTCCAGCGGATTCGCTTCCTCTGGCTCGGCCCAGCTCGCATATTCTTTCTGGCGGGGCAGCGCGTTGTCGTCGATGATGATCTTGGCGTCGGCGGCGATGACCTTGCCGTCAGCCGTCAAGGCGAGGGGATTGATCTCGGCGAGGGTGGCGTCGCTCTCGATGCAAGCGCGCACCAGCGTGGAGAGAATGGCCCCGCCGCGCGCTACCACGACCGACGGCACGCCCGCCCGCGCGAGGAGCTGCCGCGCCTGCATCGGCAGCAGACCCCAACGCATGTCCACGGGCTGGCGGATGATCTTCTCCGGCTCCTTCTCGGCGACCTCTTCGATGTCGATGCCGCCGGCGGCGCTGACGATGACCACGGGCGCCTGCGAGGCGCGGTCGAGCGTGACGCCGATGTAGTATTCCTCTTTGATGTCGAGCGCGGGGGTAACGAGGACCTTCTCGACAGTCAGGCCCTTGATGTCCATTCCCAGGATGCGCGACGCGACCTCGCGCGTCTGCGCCGGATCGCTGGCGAGCTTGACGCCGCCCGCTTTGCCGCGCCCGCCGACATAGACCTGCGCCTTGACGACGACGGGGACGCCGAAGTCACGCGCGATGCGCTCGGCCTCGTCTGGTGTGGTGGCGATCTCGCCCGGCTGCACGGGCACGCCAAACCGGCGGAGGATGTCCTTCGCCTGGTACTCGTGAATCTTCATCGATTGC
>DASVWQ010000221.1:0-6811 GCA_036393135.1 Ktedonobacterales bacterium | reverse complement strand
GAACCGCTGCGCCAGGCGCTGATCGAGACGCTGCGGCGCGGCGAGCAGGCCATTGTCTTCCTGAACCGGCGCGGCTACGCCACCAGCGTCATCTGCCGCGAGTGTGGCTATGCGGCGCGCTGCTCGCAGTGCGACATCGCGCTGACCTACCACGCGGGCGAGGAGGCGCTGATCTGCCACTATTGCGGCAGACGCGAGGCCCCGCCGCGTCAGTGTCCGGTCTGCTGGAGCGCCAGCATCCGCTATTTCGGGCTGGGCGCCGAGCGGGTGGAAACGACGCTGAAGCGGCTATTCCCGCAGGCGCGCACGCTGCGCTGGGACCGCGACACGGCGCGCACCCGCCGCGAGCATGAGGACTTGCTGCGCGCCTTCGCCGAGCGCCGCGCCGATCTGCTGGTGGGAACGCAGATGATCGCGAAGGGCCTGGATTTGCCCGCTGTGACGCTGGTGGGGGTGATCTCCGCTGATGTCGCGCTGACCCTGCCCGACTTCCGCGCCTCCGAGCGCGCCTTCCAGCTGTTGACCCAGGTGGCGGGCCGCGCGGGACGTGGCGAGGCGCCGGGACGGGTCATCGTGCAGACGTTCAATCCCGAACACTTCTGCATCCAGGCCGCCGCGCGCCACGACTACGCGACCTTCTCCGAGGTTGAGCTGAGCGTGCGACGCCAGTACGGCTACCCGCCCTTCCGCCGTCTGGTGAAGCTACTCTATGAGCACCGCGACCGCTACAGCGCGCAGATCGAGGCCGTCGCGCTGGCCGAGGCGCTGGAGCGCGCCATCCAGGCGCAGCGCCTGCCAGAGACCGATCTGGTTGGCCCGGCGCCCGCCTTCCTGGAGCGACTGCGGGGCCGCTATCGCTGGCAGATCATCGTGCGTGGGCCAGACCCGCTACGGGCGCTGCGCGCGCTGCCCACCGAGGCGCTGGCCCCCGGCTGGGCCATCGATGTCGATCCCGCGACGAGCCTGTGACCAGCCTGTGACCAGGACGCTCACCGTTCCGGGCGGCGGCGCGGGCCGGAGCCGCTGGGCAGCGCGACATCGCGGCGCGGCCCGCTGACCTCGCTGGCGGGCATGGCCTGGAGAGTCGGCGTGGGCGGCGGCTCGGTCGCGAGCGCGGCGGATTCGGCGACGACAGGCTGGATGGCGGGAGTGGGGAGCCTGCGGCGGCGCCAGACCAGCGCCCAGATCGCCAGCGTGACGGCGGGAACCAGCGCCAGGCCAATCAGCGTGGGCGTCTCAGTCTCGGCGACATTGAGCCAGGGGGTGAGCTGGAAGATCGCCGTCCAGCGCCAGGAGTGGGCTTGCAGGTAAGCCGCCAGAATCGTCACCGCGCCGAACGCGCCCGTGATGGCGTAGAAGATCAGCGCGACCTGGCGCTGACTCATCCCGCTGGCGAGCAGGCGATAGTGCAGGTGCGAGCGGTCCGCGCGCATTGGCGTGCGCCCGCGCTGGAGCCGCCGGAAGATGACCCACGCCGCGTCGAGGATTGGCAAGCCAAGCAGCAGCAGCATCGTCGCCAGCTTCGCGCCGCCCATCCCCGCCAGCGTGGCCAGCGCCAGCCCCAGGAACATCGCCCCGCTATCACCCATGAAGAGCGCGCCAGGCCGCCAGTTGAGCAGCAGGAAGCCGAGGGTCGCGCCCGCCAGCAGCGCGCAGAGCAGGGCGACGGTGTGCTGGCCCAGCATCCAGGCGATGGTCGCCATCACCACCGCCGCGATGGTGACGACGCCGCCCGCCAGGCCGTCTACGCCATCCACCCAGTTGATGGTGTTCATCATGCCGATGATCCAGAAGGCGGTGAAGGGCAGCGCGAGCCAGAGCGGCAGCGGCACGATGGCGCTGGCCCCTGACGCCAGTGGGTTGTGGATGACGGCGATGATGAGGCCCTGCGCGCCGGGGAACATGACCAGCGCCGCCGCCACCGCCTGCGCCAGCAGCCGTGGCCACGCGGGCAGCCCGCGCAGGTCGTCCACCGCCATCACCGCGACAGTCAGCGCGGCGGCGGCGAAGAGGCCCACCGCGATGCGCCCCTCGTAGAGTGCGGCAGGGCGATAGAGCAGCGCCGCCACCAGCGCGAAGGCTGCGAAGATGGCGATACCGCCGAGCCGGGGCGCTGGACGCGCGTGGGCATGGCGTCCGCTGGGCTGGTCGAGCAGGCCAAGGCGGCGGCAGACACGCGCGACCACCACGCTCAGCCCCCAGCCGAGCGCCGTGGCGAGCGCAAAGCCCAGCGCGAGTGTCAGCAGCGAAACGTTCGCAGTGCCTTTTGGCACATGCGCGGCGGCCAGCAGAACCATGAATCCTGATTCCCGAATGACGGCGGTTGCGGCGTCGTTGCCTCTGCCATTGTACGCCGCGCGCAACGGTTTCGCATCGTCCAACGTCTCTGCCTTACGAGAGCGCCGCCAGCCTCATTTTCTCGGCGCCCACTCGCCACCCACTCTCCCGCAAGCGCGCGGGCGAGCGTGTCCTTCGCGCGCCTCGGCAGGCGCAGGGTCGAGCGGGTTCCGGCAGAGGCGGCGCCGCGCGCGGATGGGTGTGTTATTTGTGCGCGTATGGGGGGACTTGTCGCCTCTACGCGCCGCCTATATACTAGTGAGACATGCAGTATGGGCGCTGGAGCGCTTGCCTGGCTAAAGATGCGTAGCGCGGAGGGATTTGCCGCGCTCCAGAGGAGACCAGACGAGATGCAGCCGTCTGCGGCAATGGCGCAACCCCCGGCGTTGGCTCCGGGCGTAACGCTTCACAATCGCTATATGATCGAGGGCTATATCGGCGGCGGCGGCTTCGGCCACATCTACCGGGCGCGCGATATTGCCCTTGGCCATGTCCGCGCGCTCAAGGAAGCCTTCTCCCGCGATCCCAACGCCCAGAAGCAGTTCCGGTTCGAGGCTGAGTTCCTGCTGAACGCGCGCCACCCGAACCTCGTGCGGGGCTATTCGGTCTTCGAGGCGGGCGGTCGCCTCTATCTGGTGATGGACTACGTGGACGGGCAGACGCTGGAAGACATCGCCATCGAGACGATCAAGCGGACCCACCGTCCGCCGGTGGAGGCGCAGACGCTCGACTGGATGCTGCCGATCTGCGACGCGGTGCAGGAGTTGCACATCCAGCCGACGCCGATCATCCACCGCGACATCAAACCCGCGAACATCAAGCTCAGCGCGACGCTCGATATTCCCATCCTGATCGATCTGGGCCTGGCCAAGCTCTACGCTCAGGGACAGCAGACGATCGCCGCCGCGCTGGCCTTTACGCCGGGCTACGCGCCGCCGGAACAGTATCAGGCGGTCGGGGCTACCGACCAGCGCACGGATGTCTATGGCCTCGGCGCGACGCTCTATTACCTGTTGACGGGCTATCAGCCAGTGGAGGCGCCCGCCCGCATCAGCGCGCAGGCCCTGCCGACGCCGCTCGACCGCAATCCGGCGCTCAGCCCGCGTGTGGATGCGATGGTGCTGCGGGCGATGGCGCTCGATCCGGCCCAGCGGTTCCAGACAGTCAAGGAGCTTGAGCGCGAGCTGAATGCCTGCCGCGCGGACCTGCTGGCGGCCCCGCCCGGCATCGCATCGGCGCAGCCGCGCGTCTGCGCGCGTTGCGGCGGCTCCTCGCCTGCCGAGGCCCGCTTCTGCATGCGCTGCGGGCATGCGTTGTGGGTCGAGCCGTGGCAGACGGCGCCCGTGGTGGCCATCGCGCCGTTGCCCGCGCCACCGTTGCCCGCCGCGCCCGCCGCCAACGCTCGCCCGACTCTGCCGCCCGCCAGTGTGTGGCCCGCGCGCCCGGCGCATCGTGGCGCGCTCGCCGGGCTGGGCGCCGCCGCATACGCTGCGCCGCCGGAACTGTGGCGCGCCCCGCGCTGGCTGACCACGCTGGATGAGGCGCCGCCCGCCACCGCGCAGGAGGCGCAGGTAAGCCTGGCCGCCGCGCTGGCCATTGTCTGCGTCGCGCTCAGCCTGATGGCGCCGTTCCATCCGCTGATGCTGGCGTTCGCCGCGCCGGGGCTGGGACTGGGCGTCTGGAGCAGCGTACACCTGGGCGAGACGAACGCGCCACGCGAGTTCCACTGGCTGGCGATAGGCGCGCTGATTCTGGGGAGCCTCTGGCTGCTGGTCCTGATCTTGCATTTCGCGCTGACGCTGCGCTGAGCCGCACCCACCAAAGGCGCAAGAAGCGGCGGCGCGTGGCCCACCATCGGGTCGCGCGCCGCCGTCGTTTCGTTGTCTGGGGCTGGGGCTACCGCCCGCCGGGGACCGCGTCCTCGGTGTTGGTGACGCTGGACATCACGGGCAGCACGTTGGCGTTGGGGTCCACGCGCAGGTCGTTGTCCACGTCGCCATCGGTATGGATGCCGCGTGCGATCTGCTCCGCCGCCTCGCGTGCGGCGGGGGTCCGCACGACGCCACGCAGTCGCACCACTCCCAGCACCGGATAGACGCCGATGCGCTCCTCGGCGGTGCGTGGGTCGCGGGCCAGCGCGGCGGAGATGCGGGCGGCCAGGTCCGGGTCGGCCACCAATTCGTTGTGCAGCTCCCCGATGCCCTTGATCTCGCTGGTGAGGTCGCTCGCCAGGCGGCGGTTCAGTTCGCTGGAGACGTGGCCGCGCAGCCAGACCACGCCATCTGTCGCGCTGATGGTGATGCCGGCGATGTCCACGCGCAGGCGGTTGTAGTCCTCAAGCGCGCGTTCGACATCCTCGCGCAGTTCGGCGTCCGGGCGGTAGGGGGTAAAGGCGGGATGCGCGCCGTTGGCTGGCGCGGTGAGGGTCACGCTGTCCTGAGCGATCTGGCTGACCGACGCGGCGGTGACCACAAACTCGGCGCCGAGGCCTCGCTCCACGACCAGGTGGCGCAGCGCGCGGGTATCGGCGTTGAAGCTGATCTGGGTAAGCTTGCCCAGCCGCCGCCCATTCTGTGTGACGGTCGAGCCGCCGTCCAGCAGCGCGCCAGCGGGAGCCTTGTCGCTCTTCGCCAGCTCGGCGCGTGTCTCGCGCAGCTCCACGTCGGCATCGGTGGCCGCCGCGACCGCGCTGATTGGCGCGAAGGCTGCGCGCCCGAAGATGCCGAAGCGGACGCCGACCGCAAGGACGGCGTAACTGGTGGGGTCGAGTACGACGCTAGCGAGTGAGCCGGTCTGGCCCTCGGAGTCGCGCACGGTCGCGCCAAAACGGAACTTGCTGACGGGAACGAACGTGCTGGCGGGTGTCTGCATACGTTTTATAGACCCTCTATGCGCCTCAGCGCCAGCGGTCGCGCCGCTGGGTATCGTCACGCTCGCTGGCTCACATGGGAGCGGCGAGATCTGGCAGGTCATCTGGTGTGGCGGCGCCGCGCATGCGCCTATGCGGCGCGCAGTTCGCTACCAGCATAGTGTAGCATGGGGTCAGACCCCTCGCAACACGCCGCGCTCGCTTGCGTGCGGCGAGACGCTGTAATTGGCGACTGATTTGACACCCTGGAGGTCACAGATGAAATCCGCGTTGCTGGTGATCGACGCGCAGCAGGAGTATTTCGCGCCGCACGGGAAGTGGGCGCTGCCCGCTGGCGAGCAGGCCCTCGAACGCATCCACCAGCTCATCGACGCTGCGCACGCCGCCAACCTGCCCGTCTTCTACATCACGCATGAGAGTCTGGGCGAGAACGCGCCCGTCTTTCGTAAGGGAACGGTCGGCGTGGAGCTGCATCCGTCGCTAAAGCCGCTCCCCGGTGAGCCAATCATCAACAAGCATTTCCCGAACGCCTTCGCGCAGACGCCGCTGGAGGCGTATCTGCGGCAGGCGGGCGTGGATACCATCATCGTCAGCGGCTACATGACCCAGATGTGCTGCGACACGACCACCCGCGCCGCCGAGGAGCATGACTTCGAGGTCCTGTTCGCCTCGGACGCCACCGCCGCCCGCGCCCTGAAGCTGCATGGCGAGACCATCCCGCACGACCGCGTTCACGAGGCGACGTTGGCGGCGATGACGCAGTTCGCCAGCGTTCTGCCGACGGCGGAGATCATCCAGCGGCTACGGGCGGCGGACTAGCTCAGCGTTGCGTCCGGTGGCTTATGGAGGTCATCGGGCGCGCGCTCTACGGCGTCTTCCTGCGCCAGATAGCTGGCCGGGGCGTGCGACAAGACGTACGCGCGAATCCGTGCGGCCACCTCGACGGGTGGCTGCGCAAGGTACAGTGATGCGATGCCGATGTCGCCTGTCATCGCGGTGACGAGTCGGAGCAGGGGTCGCTTGAGGTGTGGCTGCCGCGCGAGCAACCGCTCACGGTTAGCAGGGATGATCCAGAGATAGGAGAGGCCGTAGCGCGTGGCGCTGACGCCGCCAACCACATCCTCGATCTCGTGCCAGGGAATCAGACCGAAGCCGGTGACAAGCCCCGACCCTCGATCGATAATCCCGTCGCTGGTGACGGTCAGCGTAGGCCAAGGACGCAGGAGCCGCGCGAGATCAGGGATGAGACAAGCCAGCAGGAATAACAGTATGAATGCGCCCAATCCCAGAACAAGTGCGAGACCAGCGGAGCGAAGGACGACGGCCAGCGCGCCGAGGACGAGCATCACACCGCCAAAGAGGAGCGCGTGACCGGCGAGCTTACGCCGATTAGGATAGAGGACGATAGACTCGCTATCGTGGCGAAAGAGGACAGGCGCCAGTTCTGGCGGCTCCGTCGCAGCGGGTTTGCGCACGCCGAGCGAGCGGTTCATCGCACGCCAGATGTAGGCCATCGGCCCTATCCCGGCAATCAGCGAGATCGCATAGCCAGTGATCTCGCCAATCCCCACGATCAGCCCACTTGCGATGAGGGTAACGCCCACA